>NZ_JBBPHP010000030.1:0-80305 GCF_038039535.1 Catalinimonas locisalis
TTAAAACTGCCTTTGCCTATTTGAATGATATAAAGCAAGGATTAGGTATCAGCTTAGTTGCGTAACTTCAGTTATTATTCAATTTTTGACAGATGCTGTTCTGCTTAGTTGCTTGGCCTTCATTTTTTCAATCCTACTGAATCTTGTTCTCTTTCCTTTCTTCAATCAGATAGCCGGAAAAACGATCAGTGACCATATGTTTGAGCATTATCAGCTTTTGGTTTTTATGGGAGGTATAGCCATTCTTTTAGGATTAGCTTCAGGAATTTACCCAGCATTATTTTTGGCAGGCTTTCATCCTTTGGGCAATTTGAATGGTCACTTTTCATCACCATTAAAGGGGCTCCTGCTGAGAAAGGTACTGGTAATCTGTCAATTTGCCATTGCAATGATATTGATGATTGCCACCCTTGTGCTTTATCTACAGGTGAATTTTATGCAAAATCAGGCCCTGGGATTCAAAAAGGAGCAACAACTGGTAGTAGGTTTTCAATTTGATGAGAGGGTACTCAATCAGCAGGCTACGATTAAACAAACTTTACAATCAGTAGCCGGTGTGGATAATGTGAGCTTTTCTTCCTGTATTCCGGGTAGAGTATATCATACATATCCGACTCAGCTGGAAAATGCGCAGAAAGTCATGCAGGATTTTCAGGCTAATGTTTACTTTGTAGATGAAGAATTTTTATCTCAGTATGAAATAAAGGTCATTGTGGGAAGAGACTTTTCACCACAAATAGCGAGTGATATGAAACAGGCAATTCTCATCAACGAGGCTGCTGCATTTCAGCTCGGATTTCTGACCTTATCTGATGCGCTTGGCAAAAAATTTAACCAACTGGGTTTCAAAGGAAATATTATTGGAGTAGTAAAAGACTTTCATTACCATTCTTACGAAAGCAAAATACAACCACTGATTTTAAGAATGGCACCTGGTTTTTTTACTTTCATGAGTATTAAAGTTTCTTCTCAAAGTATGCAGCAAGTCATTGAGGAAGTCAAGGAAAAATGGGGCCAACTCTTACCGGAGATTCCACTCGTTTATTTCTTTGCAGATGAAGCCTACGATGCACAGTATAAGGCTGAAGAACGTTTTGGAAGCCTGTTTGTCTATCTTACTATTATGGCAATCTTAGTCTCCTGCCTGGGTTTGTTTGGTTTATCTGTGATGAATACTTCCGGGCGAGTTAAAGAAATCGGTGTCAGGAAAATACTCGGTGCTTCAGGCAGTAATTTGTACGTTTTGCTTTCAAAAGAAAATATCAAGCTCATAGTAATCTCTATGCTCATAGCCATACCAATCGCCAATTATTTTACATCTGAATGGCTGAATAAGTTTGCCTATCGTATTACTATTCCTTACTGGGCTTTCATAATTCCTGCTATCATGTTGTTTAGTATCTCTCTACTAACCATCGGTAGTCAAACTGTAAAAACTATAAGAAAAAATCCGGTAGATAGCCTTAGGCATGAATGAAGCTAGTTAAAGTTGGTACATGCATAATCTTAGGAAAAAAGAGTTTATGCTTATATAATTATGAGTATATTTTAACCTATGCAGTAGGTAAATTTTATTGATTAGTGATTTCTCAGAACTTTTTCAGGTAAGTTGTAGTCAATAATGTAAGAAAAGCAGATGCCACAGACTTTTACAAATTAATATCTGTAATTTTTTAAATAGTTGAGTGGCTGGTAATATTTTTTAGACTTCAATTTTTTTTGACTTATGAGAAAATCAAGCGTTTTTTTCCTAATACTCATATGCCTGGGTTATTATGTTTCTGCAACTGGCCTACCCAAAAAAGATTGGGATAATGGAAAAATTTATTTGAACGAAGGAAAAATGCTGGAAGGCGAAATCCAGCCTAATTTTGAGCAAAATGTTGTTTTACTAAAGACTGATGGGGTAGTCAAAGCATTCAGCGTGTACAATGTCAATTTGTTCAAAATTTTGGATGAGGAGCGGGGGATGATACGAAGTTTTTATAGCATGCCTTATGAACAGCAAAACGGACAGCAAAGGCTAATGTTCTTTGAACTTGTCTTTGAAGATGTCTTTGCACTTTTCAGCAGAGAATCGAGCGTGGCAAAGAAGCATGCTAAGCTCAAAAAAGTACCCTATATACAGGAAGGTAACAACGATAGAAGTATGGTGAAAATCAGCAGCTACTATTTATTAACTTCTGATGGAAATTTTCAGAAAATCCAGTCTGACGTAGGTGATATTGTGGAAACCTTATCTTTAAATAAAGAAGAAAAAAGAGAAATGCGTCAGTTCATCATGCACAATGATCTTAACCTTAAAGATCGTTCTGATTTTATCAGAGTAATCTATGAAATGGTGTGAAGCCTTAGAAAAAACAACCTGCAGATAGACCCTGCAGGTTTATAGCATGAATTAAAAGTAGATATAAACCGGAATTTTAGTATCCAATGCCAGTTTACGAGCCAAGTTGCCCACAAATATTTTCTCAAAAATAGCCTGTGTATTCGGTAAAAAGATCATTTGAATTTTGTGCTTTTCTACATGTTCAGAGACCTGACTGATTAACTCTTTATAAGTCTCAAATGTGGATTGCTCAGTTTGCTCTGGCTTAAGATCACCCATCACTGAGGAAGTATCATCAGATGAAGGAACTTTAGCATGTTGATAGTTTGCCTGAAGAAGATAAGCTTTTGCGTCAATTTTTTGTAAAAGTTTTGCCAGGTGCTTGAAAGCAGGCTCATCCGTACGTGCATCTGTGAAGTCATTTACTATCAGAATATTTTTTATAGGCTGATAGCTGTTATTCTCAGGAATAAGAATAGAAGAGGCCTTCCCTTTTTGCGCTATTTTAGTAGAAATACTACCCACATTAAAATCCAGTTTGTCATCATCATGGGTAAGCATACTAATCAGGTCATATTTATCGTCCTTTAGCATTTTGTTAAAGCCTTCCATCACGGGACCTGTTTCAGATCTAGACTCAATGGTAAGCTCACCGGCAGAGTTATGTTTACTTTTGATGTCTTCAAGAGCGCTTTTAAGCCCGGTATTTGCCTTTTCTACTTCTTCTTCTTTAATGGCGTCATTAAAAAGAATTAATTTTGCCTTGTCCTGGAGGCCCAGATCAATTGCATATTGCAATGCCAGTTCTGAATTTGCTGAAAAGTCGGTAGGCACTAAAATTTTTTCCATGTTTAGGTTTGGGTTCTTAGCGTTAAATGGCACTAATATAACAAGCCAGAGGCATTTATGTAAGCCCTACTTTATTTTGTTGATGATAACAAGCGGAATAATCTCCAGGAAAGCCTGGAAAGGGCTAAGCGAAAGTTGCTTTGCCCTCTCTGACTTGTTTTAGTTTGTGGAAGAGTTCTTTTTCTTCTTTGCTTAAGTTTTTAGGGAGACTTACCTGTACTTTAGCATACAAGTTACCTCTCTTTTGAGGCTGTTCGTAATGTGGCATGCCCAGACCCTTAAGCCTTAGTACTTTTCCATTTTCAGTGCCCGCTTCAATCGGTACGTTTATTTTTCCTTTTAGCGTGTCTACCTGAACTTTGCCACCTAATATAGCAGTGTAGAGATCTACCGCAAGGTCTGCGTAAAGGTCATCACCTTTTCTATCAAATCTATTATTAGTCTCTACATTTATATGCAAATACAAGTCTCCTGCCGGACCTCCATTGGGGCTGGGAGCACCTTTTCCTTTAATTCTTAAAGTTTTGCCATCTTCCAGACCAGGTTTCAGTTTGATTCTTATTTTTTGCCCATTGACATGGATCAGGTGAGTAGCACCATTGTAAGCCTCTTCAAGGCTAATGCTGATCTTAGCTTCCAGATCCTGTCCTTTTACAGCCTGTTGATAACCATAACTTCTGCCTTGATTACTGCCTCGTCCTGCACCGTTGAAACCACCAAAGCTTCCAAAGAAGCTCTCAAAAAAATCAGAGAAACCACTATTTCCAAAGAGGTCGTTCAGATCACCTTCAAACTGAACTCTTGAACCCTGGGGTCTGCCCCCATAATTGGCCCATCCCTGCTCGGGTCCGTGCTGCTGATAGTACTTCCAGTTAGCGCCCAGTTCATCATAACGCTTACGTTTTTCCGGATCCTTAAGCACTTCATAGGCTTCAGCAACGTCCTTAAACTTATCTTCCGCAGATTTATCATCCGGGTTTTTGTCGGGGTGATACTTTACAGCCAACTTACGATACGCTTTTTTAATAGCATCTTGCGTGGCACTTTTGTCAACCCCCAGTATTTTATAATAATCTTTATAATCCATGTCTAGCTATTAAATTTATTGAAAAAGCGTTACGATCCTATTTTAATTACTGCAAAAAAAAGGCGGGAAAAGATCCCGCCTCATATCATTAAGCAATTTCAATCATTCGGGCTGGCTTTTCTTTCGCTTCTTCCCGCTTGGGTACATTCAGATAAAGAACGCCGTTTTCGTACTTAGCAGCGATTTTATCTCCGTCTACCTGATGCTTGGGCAAGCGGAAACTGCGTTGGAATGAATGGTAGTGAAACTCCCTGCGGGTATAGTTTCCTTCTTTATCTTTTTCATCCTTTTTATCTTCCTGTTTTGCAGAAATTGTCAGTACATCATTGTTGATCTCAACTTTGAAGTCATCTTTTTTCAAACCTGGTACGGCAACTTCAAGTTCAAATCCATCTTTGCTTTCTTTTACATTAACGGCAGGAACAGTTCCTTTCATGCTAGCACCTTCATTGCCAAACCATTGATCAAGTTCTTTAGTAAAGTTGTCATCAAAGAATCTTGGAAACCAATTGTTATATCTTACAAGTGTCATCGTGTTAATATTTTTAGTGATTATTTTAATGATTACACTCATATTTATACAAACAGAATACCAAAGCCTTAAAAACAATTATTTTGAAAGTTATACGACATAATGTCATACTTTTCAACATCACAATCTATTTTACATGCCAAAATGACCGTATTTGATTTTTATATCCCATATAAAGCTTGTATTATTGGCAGTTCTAAAAAGGATAACCCGAAGTAATACACCTTAGCTATAGCTTATGAATTTGAAGTCCTGGGTAAAAAAGAGTTTTTCCGGCAGGGGGGAAGATAACAATGGTAAACTAGGCACCTTTGGGGGGGTATTTGTTCCTTCCTTGCTTACCATTCTGGGCGTAATAATGTATCTCCGCTTCGGCTGGGTAGTAGGTAATGTAGGATTGTTTGGTACCCTCATTATCGTAACGCTATCTACCAGTATTACCTTTCTTACTTCTTTATCTATAGCTGCAATTTCTACTGACCAGGTAGTGAAGACAGGAGGTGCATATTATATGATCAGCCGCTCCTTGGGAATAGAGACTGGAGGTGCAGTAGGCATACCACTGTTTCTTGCTCAGGCTTTGTCAGTGGCTTTATACGTGATTGGTTTTGCAGAAAGCTTAATAGAAGTTTTTCCGGCATTAGATATCAAAGTAGTAGGCATTGGAGTGACTGTATTGATAGCGCTCCTGGCGCTTTATTCTATTCAGGCAACCATTAAGACTCAGTACTTAATCCTGGCGGCCATTGCATTATCACTGATTTCTCTGCTCTTGGGCAAGCCTCTGGAAGACACCCATATAGAAATGTGGGGAGCGCCTGCTCATCGTAGTGAAAGTTTTTGGGTGGTTTTTGCCGTATTTTTTCCAGCCGTAACCGGTATTATGGCGGGAGTTAATTTGTCTGGTGACCTTAAAAACCCCTCCAAGTCTATACCTAAAGGTACCTTTTTAGCCGTAGGGGTTGGATATATAATTTACATGTTGCTACCCATCATTTTAGCAGGTAGAGCTGATGCCACAACACTTCTTAATGAACCCTTGATCATGAGGCGTATTGCCTGGTGGGGAGATGCGATTCTGCTGGGTGTTTGGGGAGCTACGCTTTCCAGTGCAGTTGGAAGCTTACTGGGAGCACCCCGTATTCTGCAGGCTCTGGCCAGTGACCGGGTATTACCTCATTATATGCAGTGGCTGGGAAAAGGAAGTGGCAAAGCCAATATTCCCCGTGCAGGCACTATTCTTACCATGGTGCTCGCCATAATAGCAGTCTATCTGGGAAACCTGGACATCATAGCACCAGTACTAAGTATGTTTTTTCTTACTACTTATGGCGTACTTAATATTGCGGCGGGGATTGAAAACCTGTTGGGGAGTCCTTCCTTCAGGCCGAGTTTCAGAGTGCATTGGTTTTTCTCATTCCTTGGGGCTGCTGGGTGTTTGGCAGTAATGTTTTTAATAAATGCTACCGCCACAGTGGTAGCCGCATTTTTTGTTTCTGTGGTATTTATCTGGTTAAAAAGGAGAGGAATACAAACTGCTTTTGGAGATGTACGCCGGGGAGTCTGGCTTGCGATCGCCCGATCTGCTTTGTTAAGAGTCAATAAGGTTGCGGATCCTAAAAACTGGAGACCTAATATTCTTATCCTTTCCGGGGCACCTACCAAACGCTGGCATTTGATAACTTTGGGGGCTGATTTCACCGGGGGACAGGCACTGATGACAGTTTCTACAGTGATCAAAGCTCCTGATGTTTCTTTTGAGCGACTTCAGAAGATGGAAGATAACATTCGTGAGTTCTTACAAAATCGTAGAATACAGGCATTGGTAAGAGTGGTCAATGCCGAAGATCCCTTTGTAGGAGGTGAACGTCTGGTAAGTATGTATGGAATTGGTGGCTTGGTTCCCAATACTGTAATGCTGGGGGATACGCAGGAAATGACGCATCACAAGCCTTATTGTGATATGATCAGACACTTTTATCAGGCTCGTAGAAATGTAATTATTGTTAGAGCAGAAGAAGATGCTGGTTTTGGAGAGCGGAAGAGGATTGACTTATGGTGGGGAGGTTTAAATAAGAATGGAGGATTGATGCTGCTTATGGCTTATTTGCTACAAAATAGTCTTAATTGGCAGCATGCTGATGTAGTAGTCAAGATGGTGGTATCCGATGAAAGTGCAGTTGAGAAAACACGTAAAAATATAGATGACATTATTCAAAATATGCGGGTAAAATTTGAGAGGCAAATCATCGTATCACATGGCAGGTCTTTTTGGGAAATATTAAAACAAGAGTCTGAGCAGGCTGACTTAGTGATGTTAGGCTTAGCAGAACCTAATGAAGAGTTCTTGAATTACTACGAGAATCTCAGTGATAAGACTGCTAATCTTCCACCCACAGTGTTTGTATTAGCAGCACAAGAGCTGGATTTTAAGGAGGTATTGCTTTAAAACAAAGAAGTAAGTCTCAGTGAGGGTGCAAGTAAGATAAGAGACAGAAGTTTATCTTAATTTTTTGCTTTTGAGATTGGTGCGCTGAAGCACTAATGAAACCGTGATTACGGATATTTTTGTAAGGAAAAAGTAAGAATAGCGTATGGAAGGAATTAGCTGAAGTATTGCAGTAAAAACCATAGGCAACGTCAGTAAAGATTATCCAAATGGATAAAATCAGAATAATTTTCAAATAATTCTTTTTCTTCATGAGCCAGTACTTCACATATCTGATTGATACGTACATCGTACCAGACTTCTGCATAAAATTTTTCAAGCTGAAATAAACCTACCAGATAGGGAAAGGATTGTCTTCTCATGATCAATTGTCCATGTTCAAAAGCAAACCTCTCTTTATAGTTGAGTGCCAGTAAGTTAAATTCCTGAATGCTTAACATGTATAGCCAAACTGTTTGTATTTGTAGACTACAAATTAATGGCTAAAGCACTAGACTATTTTTGTTTTTAGGAGATAAATGTGCCTGAGGTAATAAAAAAGGATAATTAATAAATATGATACAATTCTAATTGGTTACAGCTTGTCTAATGCATCCAACTCATCTTCAAATCCACCGGAGAGGATAGGAAATCTGCACCAAGTTTTGGGGTCTACGTTAAAATCATCTATGTGAAATGCAGGGGCTACACGCTCACGCTTCCATTGGTTTCTGGACCAAAGCCTAAAAAACTTCCTGATATGGCTCTTCAGAAGTTCATCATCTTCAAGGTTTAATGCCTTTAGATTTAGATAAACCTGAGAAGGGGGTAACCAGTATCTTATGGCCTGTCGCTCAATTTCCATCAGTACTTTATAAGGCATAAGGTCACTCTCATCAGTTTGTGTCTGTTCAAGTGGTCTAAGTTCAGCTGTGGGGTTGAGCTGGTTTACTGGGGCTAAACCAGGGTAATTTAATTTTTCTTCAGCCCATTTAAGCCAGTGAAGGATAAAAAACTTATCCACCGCAGCAATCGGGGCAATACTACCACTGGTATCACCATCCATGGTGGTGTAACCGACGTCAGCTTCACTCCGATTATTTGTCGCGATCAGCAAGGCACTTTTAATATTGGCCAACATCCAAATCCCCGGTATCCTTACTCTGGCTTGAATGTTTTGTAAAGTAATATCATCCTCTTCCCAGGTAAGTGTTCTGGAAAGGCATTTTTCAATTTTCTGACGGTAAGAAGCTACATCTTCATCTACTTTCCATGAATAAAAGGTTGCGCCAACAGATTCTGCAAGTGTTTTGGCTGCATTGAAAGTATCTTCAGAGGAATTTTGCGTGCCCTGGTAAGCTGAATACAGTAATTTACTGCTTATTTTTTTAGTTATGTTTTCTTCATCCTTTATACTTTGAAGGTCAAGCTCATCAATCAACTGGGGGAGACCAAGCTTATGTAAAAACGTTTCAAAACCTAATTCATTCACTCCTCTTCTGATCATTTCTGCTACCAAGACTGTACAACTGGATGAGTCAGCACCCCCGCTCAGAGAGATAACGAAGCCTTTGGAACGACTTTTACGCAGGTAATCAAAGAGTCCCAGTGTTTCAGCTAGCGTAAATTCAATTTCTTTTTCCTTACTGTCGGAACTTGGAGAATATTCTGAGTCTTCTGGTTGTTCAAAGTCAATTAGGGAAGATGTTAGGTTAACATTCTCCAGGGAAAACCTTTGGTTTTTTTTCAATAGTTTACCTTGCTGAGCAATAAGAATTTCACCATCAAAGATTATCCTCCCCGACTCATTTCCCAGCATATTGGCAAAAACGTAACTACAATTAAATTGATCAGTGATGGGTACTACCAATGTCTCACGGAAAGCTGATTTACCAAAAGAAAAATGACTCGCACTAGGATTAAGAATCAGTTTTACTCCTTTTTTTGCATGTCGGTAAGCAGGACGCTGCTCTTTACGCCAGGCATCTTCACAAATTTCAAAGCCGATTTTGATTCCGTGCAAATGATAGATGACATCACCGAAATGATAATCTTTTTCATCAATTTTGATTTTTTCCAAACGGTTAGCTGGCCAAGGGGTAAACCAGCGGGGCTCATAATGTACCCCGTCTTCAGCCAAAAATTGCTTAGCGGTAAAACCAACAATTTCACAGTTATGGATCAGGCATGCAACATTGTAATTCCTTCCCTCAAATTTCATAGGCAAGCCTACTGCCACGGTGATGTTGCTACATTTCTCTTTTATTTTTAATAGCTGTTTTAAAGATTGCTCATAGAGCCAATCGCTCAAAAACAGGTCTTCGCACCCATAGCCACAAATGGTAAGCTCAGGAAGGCAAAGCACATTTACCTGCTCTTGCTTTGCAAGTTCAATGGCATGGATAATATTTGTGAAATTGTTTTTCCAGTCAATAGGAACCTGATTAAGGGTGGCTCCGGCTACTCTTAATTTTGTCATGAGAAAAAGGTTTGAAAAGCGGGCTTAAGTAAGCAAACTAATCGTCTTCAGAATCAGTATCAAGGATTTCCAGGGCTTTTTGTGAAGCACTCTGTTCAGCCTTCTTTTTACTTAAACCACTACCGGTGCAGATAGGATTCCCGTCAATGAAAATTTGTGCGATAAATTCTTTGAACTGTGTGTCACCTTTGGTGTCAATAATCTCAAACCGAATATCTCTATTGGATTTTTGCGCCCATTCTATGATTGTACTTTTAAAATTGGGGTTGGTATTAATAATTAAATCAAGATCAAAGTGGGGGAGTAGGAGCCTTTTAATGATGAAGTTTTTACAATAGGCAAAACCTTTATCGAGGTAAACCGCACCTACTAAAGCCTCCAATGTATCGCCATCTATTGACTTATGACTCAGCTTACTCTTTCCATTTAGAGGTATGTTAGCCTGATCATAAACAATAATGTTGCTTACACCAATTTTTTTGGCTACAGCATTAAGAGATTCACGATTGACGATTCTGGAACGAATATCAGTAAGGAAGCCTTCGTCCTTGTAGGGGTATTTTTTGAAGAGATATTCAGCTACTACTGTACTTAGTACAGCATCACCTAAATATTCCAATCTTTCATTTGATTCCTTAAGGCCAAACATATTCTTTTTTGCCACAGAAATGTGTTTGGTAGCCAGTCTGTAAAGCTCCAGATTGAAAGGGTAGCTACCCACAATCCTTTTGACAGCTTCAATCAGCCTTTTATCCTCCGCAGGGTAAGCTCGTGCAAACTTTAGTACCCTAATGGGTAGTATTGTTAATAGCAATGTTGAGAGAATTTGTTTGAACCTGCGAAAGACAGGAGCCACTAAGCTTCAAATTTTCTGAATACTACTGATGTATTATGCCCACCAAATCCGAAAGTATTACTGATAGCAGTATTGACCTTTCTTTCCTGAGCCTTATTGAATGTAAGGTTCAATTTAGAATCAATATTTTCATCATCAGTAAAATGATTAATTGTCGGAGGTACAAGGTTATTTTGAATAGCCAGAATAGTGGCAATGGATTCTATTGCCCCTGCTGCACCCAACAAGTGACCTGTCATTGATTTTGTTGAGCTGATATTCAATTGGTAAGCGTGATCTCCGAAAACATCTTTGATGGCGTTGACTTCACTGATATCACCTAATGAAGTTGAAGTACCATGAACGTTGATATAATCTACCTCTTCTGCATTGATTCCAGCATCCTGTAGAGCAAGTAACATCACCTGCTTAACGCCAATGCCTTCCGGATGAGGGGCTGTAATGTGATAAGCATCTCCGGTCATGCCATTGCCTATAATTTCAGCATAAATTTTGGCACCGCGAGCTTTGGCGTGTTCATAATCTTCCAAAATAAGAGCTCCAGCACCCTCTCCTAAAACGAAGCCATCACGATCCTTATCAAAAGGTCTGGATGCAGTTTCAGGCGAGTCATTTCTTTCTGAAAGGGCTTTCATAGCTCCAAAACCACCCACTCCAGCTTCACAAACTGCTGCTTCAGATCCGCCGGTAACGATCATATCCGCCTTACCTAATTTTATATAAGTGTAAGAATCAATGATAGCATGAGTAGCAGAGGCACAGGCAGAAACTGTGGCGAAATTAGGCCCTCTGAAGCCGTATTTGATAGATATATGACCGGGTGTGATATCCACGATCATCTTAGGAATAAAGAAAGGATTAAAACGTGGAGTGCCATCCCCCTGAGAGAAATAGGAAACTTCTTCCTGAAATGTTTTAAGTCCACCGATTCCAGAGCCCCAGATAACACCAACTCGGTCAGAGTCAAGCTTATCAACATCAACTCCTGAATCATGAATGGCCTCATCAGCAGCAACCATTCCGTACTGCGTACAAGGGTCCATCTTGCGGGCCTCTTTTCTATCAAAAAAGTTATTTGCGTCAAAGTTCTTGAGTTCACAGGCAAATTTGGTCCTGAATTTCTCAGCATCAAATCTCGTGATGAGAGCAGACCCACTTACTCCTTCGGAAAGACCCTGCCAATATTCCTGCACAGTGTTTCCAACTGGGGTAAGTGCGCCTAGTCCTGTAACTACAACTCTCCTTGAATTCATAAAAAGGGGATAGCTTCTATAAAATTATTTTTTAACGTTCTCTTCCAGGTAAGATATAGCCTGACCTACTGTTGCAATGTTTTCAGCCTGATCGTCAGGAATAGAAATGTTAAATTCCTTTTCAAATTCCATGATCAGTTCAACAGTGTCCAGAGAGTCGGCACCCAGATCGTTAGTGAAGCTTGCCTCGGGAGTCACCTCTGACTCTTCTACTCCAAGCTTGTCAATAATAATACCTTTTACTTTTTGCGCTATTTCAGACATTTTTTTAGGATTTTTGAGTTAACGGCGCAAAGTAAAGAAATTTAGGTTAATAAAGTCAAACTTATTTTTTTGATTCTTTATTTTATCCCAAGCGCCAAAAATAATTAAATTGCCCTCAGTTTTTTAGAATTACGTATTTGAATTTGAATAATACATGTCCACAAGCCGTGAAATACAAATAAATATACCCTGTAATTTTGATTTATTAGGTATAGTGTCTTCGGCAAGGGAATATAAACTGGCCTGGTCATTAAACAAAAGCCTTGGGCTTAAGTTAGCAAAATCTCAGGATTTAGTCATTAATTTTGTGAATGATCATAGTATAATCATTTCAAACTTTATTTTTACAACCAGCCATTGCACTTTTAGACTCCTAAAAAATTGCGCACTTACAGAAAGTGAAGCGGATTTTTTGCTTCCTGAGTTAAAGAATCTAGACTATTTTCTACTGATTAAGAATGAAAGTGATACCTTTGAACTCGATAGCTATGTAAAGCGTCTGCCAGAAATTGATGCTGTGCAGTCATTTACAACTATCAATGTTGATAACCTAGATAACAAAGAAAACCTTATCTTTTAGTATGGATAGTAACATCGTATTCAATAAAACCAAAATAGTTGCCACTGTCGGTCCTGCCTGTAATACCAAAGACAAGCTCATTGAATTAGTGAGATCAGGGGTAGACGTATTCCGACTAAATTTTTCACACGGTACCCATGAAGTTCATAAAAAAGTGATACACTTTATCCGGGAGATCAATGAAGAATTAGGTACTAATGTGTGTATTCTTCAGGATCTTCAAGGCCCTAAAATTCGTGTGAATATGGTGGAGAATGATGAAGTGCAGATTGAAGCAGGGCAGGAGCTTATCATTACTTGTAAAGAAGATATAGTGGGTAATAGTAAGAGAGTAAGTACCTCTTATGAAAGCCTTTCATCAGATGTTAGTATTGGAGATAGCATTCTGATTGATGATGGTAAACTTGAGCTCAAAGTCAGCAAAGTAGAAGGGCATGACGTATATGCTACAGTAATTTACGGTGGTCCGCTTAAATCCAGAAAGGGAATTAATCTTCCCGATACCAATGTTTCTGCTCCTTCTCTTACGGAAAAAGACAAAAGAGACCTGGAATTTGGTTTAGAAAATGATGTTGACTGGATTGCGCTTTCTTTTGTACGAAGAGCCGATGATATCTACAATCTCAAGGATATGATCCAGGCCAAAGGTAAAAGAATCAGGGTGATTTCTAAGATAGAAAAACCTGAGGCAATCCGTAATATTGATGAAATTATTGCTGCTACTGATGGACTTATGGTAGCCCGTGGTGATCTGGGTGTGGAAATAGCAATGGAAGATGTGCCAATGGTGCAAAAGATGTTGGTAAACAAATGTAATATGGCTTCAAAGCCGGTGATCATTGCTACCCAGATGATGGAAAGCATGATTGAAAATCCTCGTCCTACCCGCGCTGAGACCAATGATGTAGCTAACGGGGTGATGGATGGTGCTGATGCTATTATGCTTTCGGCTGAGACTGCGTCAGGGAAATATCCTGTGCAAGCCGTGAAAAGCATGGTGAAAACTATTTTAGCTGTTGAAAACAGTTCAGAGCTGGTTTATGACAAGCTCTCACATATTGATACGAGTTCCCCTACTTTTTACAATGACCACCTGGTACTTACTGCCTGTAAGTTAAGTAAGCAGGTGAATGCCAGAGCCATTATCGGGATGACTAAATCCGGATATACTGGTTTCAGACTCTCTGGTCACCGCCCTAAGGCTGATATTTTTATCTTCACTGCAAATCGTGAGCTTTTGAATGAGATCAACCTTTATTGGGGATTAAGAGGTTTTTATTATGATAAAATGAGTTCCACTGACGAAACCTTTGATGATCTTGAGCATTTACTGAAAGAAAAAGGTCATTTACATCAGGGAGATGTAGTGGTAAATACCGCCAGCATGCCGCTTCATTGGGAGGATAGAACCAACATGCTGAAGATTCAAATTGTAAAATAATAGCCCCGGGTTTCCGGGTAGCAAAGTTTATTTAATACCCGGTCCTGCTTTTATCTCCTTCGTCTAACATGAAAATCACTTCGGAATTGTATAGCAGTTCTTTGGCTTTGTTTACTGATTTCTATCAGTTGACAATGGCCTACGGGTACTGGAAATCTGGTATTGCTGAAAAGGAAGCAGTTTTTAATCTATTCTTTAGAAAGAATCCCTTTAATGGCGGTTTTACCATTAATTGTGGCCTGGAGTATGTGATTGATTATGTTAAAAATTTTCAGTTTACCCAGGAAGATCTTTCCTATCTGGCAACAATTAACGGGACAGAAGGTAAACTATTATTTGAAGAGGATTTCCTCAAGTATTTAAGGGAGTTGAAAATTGAGGTTGATATTGATGCTATCCCTGAAGGAAAAGCGGTATTCCCTCATGAACCTATAATTCGTGTAAAAGGACCTATCTTACAGTGTCAGCTCCTGGAATCTCCTTTATTGAATATTATTAATTTTCAGACGCTGATTGCTACCAAAGCAGCTCGCATATACAATGTTGCCAAAGGGGATCCTGTATTGGAGTTCGGTTTACGTCGTGCTCATGGAATAGATGGTGCTCTCGCAGCAAGCAGGGCATCCTACATCGGGGGGTGCTCATCTACTTCTAACGTGCTGGCTGGTAAACTTTTCGGTATTCCGGTAAGCGGAACGCATGCCCACAGTTGGGTAATGGCTTTTGACGACGAACCTACTGCATTTAAGGCTTATGCTGAGGCTATGCCTGACAACTGTATACTTCTGGTAGATACTTATAATACAATTGAAGGTATCAGGCATGCGATCAAGGTTGGAAATATGTTGGACAAAAAAGGAAAGAAGCTTAGTGGAATACGAATAGATTCGGGAGACTTGGCTTACTTCAGTATACAGGCAAGACAAATGCTGGATGAAGCCGGGTTCAAAGAGACATCTATTGTTGCCAGTAACGACCTGGACGAAAACATTATCAGCAGTTTACGGACACAGGACGCAAAAATTGGAGTGTGGGGTATTGGTACAAAGTTAGTTACCGCCTATGACCAGCCTGCATTGGGTGCAGTGTATAAACTTTCCGCCATTAAAAACGAGAAGAACCAGTGGGATTATAAGATTAAATTATCAGAGCAGGCAATTAAAGTGAATAATCCTGGAATTCAGCAGGTAAGAAGGTTTTATAATGGAGGAGAAAAGGGACAACAAAAAGTACCTATGGCTGATATGTTGTATGACATAAATACCCCTCTTAAGGATAAGCTCAAAATAATTGACCCTATGGACCTTACCCGCCGTAAAATTATTAAGGCGGAAGGTTTAGAATATGATGAACTGCTGCTACCAGTGTTTGAAAATGGTGAGCAGGTATATCAGTCACCTGACATACATACAATCAGGCAGCAAACTATTGATACTTTAAACGAACTTCCTTCGGGAGTAAAAAGACTAGTAAATCCCCATAGCTATCCGGTTGGATTGGAAGAAAAATTATATAATCTGAAAACCGATCTGATCCTCCAACTCAGAAATCTTAATGATGATGAAGGTGATAACGAAGATACTTAGTAGAATTAATCTTTAAAAAATTATATTTTTTCAACAAAACGTGGAGTAGATTGGGTATTAATTCCCCGTTATTTTTTTCATAAATACCTTTTTGAAGCCTCATGAAGGGTTGGCATACATTTTTTATAAGATTTGGTGTTAAACGTCAAATCTATAAGTTTATGAAAGCCCAATTCAAAAGTTTAGCCATCATATCAGCCTTAAGTATTGGAATATTTTCTTGCGAGAATAAAGAAATGCAGGAAAAAATAACCCAATTGTCAAACGAGAACCAACAGCTTGAACAGAGATATGCCAGTAAGGATTCTTCACTTACTTCTTTTATAGAATCTTTTGCGGAGATTGAAAGTAACCTGAGTGATATCAGGGAAAGAGAAATGAACATTCAGCTCAATAGAGAGAAAAATCTTTCTACTGAAGACTTAAAGCAGAGAATCAGGGAAGATGTAGAAGAAATAAACCGCTTGTTAATAGAAAACAGAGAAAAAATAGGTTCACTGAGTGCCCAACTTAAGTACTCGGGAAGTCAAAACGCCAAACTTAAAGCTTCTCTGGAAGAACTTCAGGATAACCTTACTGCCAAAATAGAAGAGAAAGAGGCTGAGATAGGTACTTTAAGTGAAGAACTTGCCAGCATGAAAATTAAGGTAGATGAGTTAAATACAAACTTGGCAAGTCTTAAGGATGCAAATGCTGAGAAAGAGCAAACCATACAATCTAAAGTTGAGCAATTAAATACTGCCTATTATGTAAGTGGTACTTTTAAGCAACTGAGAGATGTTGAAGTACTGAGCAAAGAAGGAGGATTTTTAGGCCTGGGAAGAACAGAAGTACTGAAAGATAATTTTAATAAGCAGCAGTTTAATCAAATTGATATTCGCCAGACACTTTCTTTCCCTATTGAAGGTGAAGACATAGAGTTAGTAACTACTCACCCATCTGATTCTTATCGTCTGGAAAAAAATGATGAAGCGAAATTAAATCTTGTGGTTTCCGATCCTGATAAGTTTTGGGAATCTTCAAAATACCTGGTAATGGTAGTTAAGTAAATATCTAAAAACCAGCTGATTAAGTCGTCTCGAATTGCGAGGCGGCTTTCTTCAAATTTTTTTAAAGTTAGGACTAACTGTAATTTTTTAAACGTATGAACACAATCTTGATCACCCCTAGAAATGTAGCCGAATTGAATATGCTTATGGAAGTTATTCAAAAGATGGAAATTGAAAGTTGTTCCCTATCAGAAGATGAAAAAGAAGATATTACAACTGCACTAATGATGCGGGAGGCTGAGCGGGAAGAAGGAATGGCTATTGCCGAAAAATTGCAAATGAAATAAACTACCTAAATATAGATGAGCCGGTCCTGAGACCGGCTTTTTTTAAGGGCCAAAGAATTTCACACTAACAGTAGCTCCGCTTTCTACTGAAAACTCTTTGACTTCGGTATACTTACTGCCAAAGGATCGCTCAGCCCTGAATACCATTTTATATCGCCCTGGCTGCAATGCCATGGTAAATCTTGTTTCGTCTGCATTGAGATCATATATCCACTCCTGAAAGCCATTATCATGCACTTTGTAGATACTCCCGTAGCCTTTGGTAACAATGTTAGCATTCAGAACTCCCGGTCCGGGTATCGTAAGGTTGGTAGCCTTACCATATTCAATTTTGACATCTTTATAATAAGTTTTAGGTAAAGTAAGCACTTCTATGTCATATGTTCCTACCAAATATTTTTCAGCAGTAGCTACACTTTGTACATTCAATATTTCCTGTTTACCATTTTGCCTGATCAGGGCATTTACCCCTTTTGCATATTCTGTATGTCCTCGCTGAGATAGTTGTAGCGTACCCTGAGGTGATTTTATAGGAAGTATGTTATGTTTTCCGCCTTCAAATGTAACATTCCTTTTGACTACCGGAGGTATGGTATTTACTACCACATCATAGGAAAGTACAGCATCTAAAACCACAGAGTCAGGTCTGCCTTGTGCATCACGATAATGTACAAAGTCATAAATAGGGGCCTTGGTGAAATTATTGTAAAAAGTAACATTTACATTGGTCTCTGTAGGTTGGTTATCAATTCCTAATAGCTCAACGCTTACCGTTGTGGTTTCCAATGACTGTTTTAAGATGTCGTCTAACACTAGCCGAAAATCATTTACATTACGGGCATCAAAGTATTGCCCCACACAGGCAAATTCATCTCTGTAATCTTTATCCATACCCAGGCCTATGACAAATGGCTTAAGAAAAATATTCTTTTCCTGTAAGGCCAAGGATACAGCACAGGGGTCGCCCCCACATGATTCTATACCATCAGTGATAATAATCACCACATTACGATATTCAGGATCATTGGTAAAATCATTGGCTGCCTGTTCTAATGAATATGCAATGGGTGTGACTCCGGAAGGCTGAATCTGTTTGAGTTTAGCTATGAGCCGGTCATGATTAGCTGGGCCAAATGGTACTTCCAGTTTACTATCCTGACAATTTTTATAGCGAAGGTTATATTGATGTCCGTATACTCTCAGTGCCAGTTCCAGGTCTTTATCTACTTTCAGGGAGTCAACCAGTTCCACCAGCATTGCTTTGGCAACATCCATACGCACGCTATTTTCCCACTTGGCAAACATACTTCCTGAAGCATCAAGCAGCAATAGCATTCGCGTTTTTTCCGGTGGTCTTTGAATCTGAACTTGTGCCTCAGCAAGGCTAAACCATGCCAACAAGATCAAAAGCAGCGTAAGTTTTTTCACAATAATATTTTTCAGTAGATCACAATTTTTGAGATAATATGGTAAAAACCAGTGATTAAGTAACGGACATCAGGTATAAGTTCTTTTAGCTTAGGCTAAGCTTTTTCAGCAAATCATTGTAGAATTTGAGCGGTATGGTCTTTGGTTTTTACTTTTTCTATGATGTTTTCAATTTTGCCCTCCTCATCAATCAAAAAAGTGGTTCTTGCCGTACCCATATACTTTTTGCCATACATTGACTTTTCTTTCCACACGCCATAGGCCTGATTAATTTTGGTATCTTCGTCAGCAATTAAAGTGAATGGTAATTCCTGCTTTTCGGCAAATTTCTGGTGAGACTTCACGCCATCTTTGCTCACGCCAATGACTTCATAGCCAGCGTTTTGAAGGTCTGTATAATTATCTCTCAGATTACAAGCCTGTGCAGTACAGCCGGAAGTATTATCCTTAGGGTAGAAGTACAATACCACCTTTTTACCTCTGAAATCAGATAATTTCACCGTCTCATCTTTTTGGTTTTTAGCTTCAAAATCGGGGGCCTGGTCGCCTACATTTAGTGACATGTTTCTATTTGTTTAGGTGATAAATGAATTTGATCGCAATTTAGAAAGATTAGAGAAAAGTAAACATATAATGAATGCTTGAAACCTACCCTTGGTACAAAACGTTTTTTTTGCAAGTTTTGAAACCTATTAAAGGGAAGCTTTTCTTTACTTTTTAACATTAGAATGCAAATGATGGACAATCCGGTAATCATATTTGGTGCAGGGGGCTTGGGAAAAGCTGCTCTGGAAATATTTCAGGAAAACGAAGTAGTGGTGTATGGTTTTTTGGATGATGATAAGCGCCTGCATGGACAGGAAATTGGTGAAATTGGGATTCTAGGAAGCATGGATGATCATGGATATACAAAATTTATAGGGAAGAAGTGTGATGCTTTTGTGGCACTGGACGACCGTAAACTTCGTAAAGGTACATTCAAGATGCTTAATGATCGCCGAAAGGTCATGCCGATCAATGCAGTTCATCCTAAAGCAATAATCTCTGGTAACGCCTATATTTCTTACGGTCTCTTTGCCAATGCCGGAGCGGTCATTGGAAGTTTCGCCAAAGTAGGGATTGGGTGCATACTCCATAGCAATTCTGTAGTAGATTATGAAGCGCAATTGGGGGATCATGTTCAGCTCGGGGCAGGCAGTGTGGTTCATGCCGGGGCCAAAATTGAAGATAATGTATTTATAGGTGCAGGAGTAACAATAGCTGCTCCTCTGGAAGTAGGTAAGGGGGCTCGTATTGGTGCTGGTTCAGTTGTAGTAGAAAATGTAAAAGCCGGCACCACAGTATTTGGCAACCCGGCAAAAGAAGTATAGCATCTTGAAAAATTTTTCTCCCTCTTCCGAAATCATCCTTAATCCCGATGGAAGCATTTACCATTTGGGTTTGCTTCCTGAGCATCTAACCGATATTGTGCTGACTGTCGGAGATCCCGAACGTGTGTCTGAAGTAAGTCAATATTTTGATAGTGTTGAGTTCATACTCAAGAAGCGTGAATTTGTTTCTCACATCGGAAGGCTAGGAAAGCAGCCCATTATGGCGATTAGCAGTGGTATGGGAACTGATAATGTGGAAATTTTACTGACAGAATTAGATATTCTGGCTAATGTAGATCTTAGTACACTGACCCCGAAAGCTTCGCATCGTGCTTTAAAAATTATCCGGATAGGGACTTCCGGTGCTTTGCGGAAAGATATTGCCCTGGATTCCCTATTATTGAGTGATTACGCATTTGGTCTGGATACCCTGAT
This sequence comes from Catalinimonas locisalis, assembly GCF_038039535.1. Lineage (NCBI taxonomy): Bacteria > Pseudomonadati > Bacteroidota > Cytophagia > Cytophagales > Catalimonadaceae > Catalinimonas > Catalinimonas locisalis. The sequence goes on from NZ_JBBPHP010000030.1 coordinate 20,254, forward strand.
GCACTTTTATGGAAATAAAAAAAATACTGTCTACAAAGAATATGGTAAACAATTGCAGCAGCATCTGTCGCTCTCATTTGAGCCATACTGTGAACGAGCAGATGAATCCTTAAAATCTTTGTTTACACAAGAATTATTAGTTGGAAATACCCTGACCTGTCCGGGATTTTATGCGCCTCAGGGCAGAAAAATAAGGTTACCTTTACAATTTGAGCAATTGCATGACAGACTTAACTCTTTCAACTTTGAAGGAGGAAAGTTGACCAACTTTGAGATGGAAACTGCTGGTTATTACGCCCTCGGCAAAGCTTTGGGACATCAGGTATTGAGTACCAATGCTATCGTAGCCAATCGTGAAACGCAGCGCTTTTCAGTACAATCTGCCAAAACCATTGACAAACTGATACGTACAGTAATGAGTAAAATCTCAAGTTTGGATTAATTTCCCATGACATCTAACTTTGTAATCAGTCTTGTGGGAATATATCCTTCCTGAGCATTTGCCGTTAAATAAACAGTAATCAATTTAGAAACATTTAAAATAATATTTGATATGAGCAAACCCGTTGAACTTACCGATTCTAATTTTGACGAAATGATCAACGCAGGCGATAAGCCGGTTTTGGTTGATTTTTGGGCAGAATGGTGCGGACCTTGTAAAATGATCGCTCCCGTAGTAAACGAATTAGCTGAAGACTACGATGGAAAAGCGGTGATCGGTAAGGTAGATGTAGATGCTAACCCAAGCATTTCTGCAAAATATGGTATCCGTAGTATACCTACCTTATTGGTTTTTAAAAATGGAGAAATTGTTGACAAGCAGGTAGGAGCAGTTAATAAGGGCGTTTTAGCGCAAAAGCTTGATGCTCAGCTTGCATAAGTCTAACTAAATTTAAACGTTGTTTTCTAAAACCTTATTTGATTCTTCAAAATTCTATTGTAATTTTGAATATTAATCAAGTAAATACTATTTTTATTATATGATTGGCAGCCTTTCAAAGACAAACAGCAAACTTGTAGCAGCACAGCGTCGTGCATGCTGGTTTTGGTGTTGTATGTTGTCTTTCAACATGGAAGGCTTTCTATATATTACCAATAGTACTTTAGACAATAAACCTTAGTAATCAAATTACAAAGGTTCTAAGATATAGAATATAAGCCTTCCCAATCTTTTTTAAAGGGAAGGCTTTTTTTATGATTAAGCAATTTCAAAATTAAAATCCATGCAAAGTTTCCGAACAGAAATTGAAAATCCAGTTGTCGAGAAAGACATCATTGAGCTGGAAAAAAAGATTAGATTATTCCGTGAAGGGAATATTGATGAGGATCGCTTTCGTAGCCTGCGCTTAGCCAGGGGTGTGTATGGGCAGCGTCAGCAGGGGGTACAAATGGTTCGGATCAAAATTCCTTTTGGTAGACTTACTGTCCCTCAGATTCGCCGGGTAGCCGATATTGCAGATGAATATGCGAATAAGAATATTCACCTTACCACGCGTCAGGATATCCAGATACACTTCGTAAGCCTGGACAGAACACCAGAGTTATGGTCTGAGCTTGAAAAAGATAAGCTAACTTTAAGAGAAGCCTGCGGAAATACAGTACGTAACGTAACTGCTTCAGCTAAGGCTGGGATTGATCCCCATGAGCCTTTTGATGTATCACCTTACGCACAGGCTATTTTTGAGTACTTCCTCCGCAATCCTATTTGTCAGGAGATGGGACGTAAGTTTAAAATTGCGCTATCTTCAAGCCAGGAGGACTCAGCGTTTACCTTTATCCATGATATTGGCTTAATCCCAAAAATCAAGGAGGTGAATGGAAAAGAGGTGAGAGGTTTTAAAGTACTCATTGGCGGTGGTCTGGGGGCACAACCCCACATGGCTGAGGTCGCTTCTGAATTTATGGAAGAGGATAAGGTAATCCCTTTTACCGAATCAGTGCTTAGAGTATTTGATCGCCACGGTGAACGTAATAAGCGTGGAAGAGCAAGGATGAAATTTCTGATGAAAAGTATAGGTGCAGAAGAACTTATCAGACTTGCGGGTGAAGAGCAAAAAAGCCTGAGAGCTCAGTCAGTTTTAGTAGACAGAGAAAAGATTCCTGAACAGGTACTTCCTAAAAATAAAGACTTTGGTCCTGCAACTTTGGTGGATGAAAGCAAATATGCACTCTGGAAAGCCACCAATGTATTTTCACAGAAGCAGGAGGGCTACTATGGAGTTCACATCAAGCTTCCACTTGGAAATATTCTTTCAGATAAGGCACGTAAATTTGCAGATATTGTAGAAAAGTATGCTGCCGATGATGTGAGAATCACTGTGAATCAAGGCTTTTTATTGAAGTTTTTGACTGAAGATGCGCTTCCTCATTTGTTTAATGCTCTTAATGAAATTGAACTGGCTGAACCAGGCTTTGACAGTACAGCTGATGTAACCGCCTGCCCCGGAACCGATACCTGTAATCTTGGTATTTCAAACAGTACTGGTGCTTCAAACCGTATTGAACAACTGATTCGTAATGAGTATCCTGAAATGGTCAAGAACAACGATATCAAAATTAAAATCAGTGGCTGCCCTAACTCTTGCGGACAACATGGTATTGCCAGTATTGGCTTTCATGGTAGTTCTATGAAAGACAAAGATAAAAATGTATTACCTGCGCTACAGGTACTCTTAGGTGGTGGAGTTGACGGCAATGGAGAGGGACGTATCGCTGAAAAAATCACCAAAGTTCCCAGTAAAAAGGTTGATGAAACCATGCGGGTTTTATTAGATGATTATGAAGAAAATGCTAATGAAGGTGAGTACTATGCTGATTACTACCTTCGTCAGGGCAAAATGTATTTTTATCATCTTCTAAAGCCACTAACTGATTTAGAAAACCTGAGTCCTGAAGATTATAAAGACTGGAAGCATGAACATGATGAGGAGGCTTTCAAGGTAGAAGCAGGAGTAGGCGAATGTGCGGGAGTTGTAATTGACCTAATTCAGACACTCATCGTAGAGGCTGAAGAAAAGCTGGAGAATGCTTTGGAAAACTATAAAGAAGGAAGCTATGCTGACGCCATCTATAACGCCTATAGTGGTTTTGTAATCAGTGCTAAAAGTCTTTTGCTTTCTGATGATATCAATCCTAACAATCAGATGAATATTATCAAAGAATTTGATAAGCAATATGTAGAAAGTGGAAAGGTTAAGCTAGAGTCCAGTTTTGAGGAATTAGTACTTCAAATGAGAGACTATGAGCCTACCGAAACTTTTGCAAAAAGCTATATTGCTACTTCTGAGGCTTTCTTAAGCCTGGTGAAAAAGATGCGTGAGAATCAGTTAAACGGAAAAGTACATGCTTGATGCAGAAAGAGTGAAACCACGTTTGTCATTGGTTGGTGCCGGCCCCGGAGACCCTGAGCTTATCACGCTCAAAGGTATTCGGGCCTTAGAAACAGCTGATGTAGTGCTGTACGATGCGCTAGCCAATGATGAACTCCTGAATTACGTTCCTGCTGATGTGCCTCGTATCTACGTAGGAAAGCGAGCCGGAAGCCATAGAATTGCACAGGAAGATATTAATAAACTAATTGTCAGCTGTGCAAGACAATATGGACATGTTGTTCGCCTAAAAGGCGGTGATCCATATATCTTTGGCAGGGGACATGAGGAGCAGATGTATGCTGAGCAAGCAGGCATAGCAGTTACACTTGTGCCAGGTATCAGCAGTGTGAGTGCTGTACCAGCCCTACAATCCATCCCTCTTACACGTAGGGGACTGAGCGAAAGTTTTTGGGTAATTACCGGTACCACGCGTAAAGGTTCAGTTTCAGAAGATGTGAAATTAGCCGCGCAATCTTCTGCTACGGTGGTCATCCTGATGGGCATGGCACGTATTGCAGAGATTCAGCAAACCTTTATGAGCTATGGCAAGGGAGAAACACCAGTCGCTATTATTCAGAATGGTTCTATGCCTGATGAGAAGGTAGGAGTTTCCAGTGTCAGGGATATGTGTGATATGGTAACTGTGTCTGGACTAGCCTCTCCGGCAGTGATTGTTATCGGAGAAGTTGCATCCTTACATCCTGCACATGTAGCGAAGGCAGTAAAAGAGGAACTTGCCTTGAAAGCGGACATGCATCTCTAATTATCAATTCGCAATAATTTATTTCTAAAATTAACAGTGCTCTTTAGCACTTGAACAACTATGTGTTTTTTTGTTAGAGAAAAAACTAAGCAAAAAAATGCTGTGCTGAATTAATAAACCCAAAACCCATGGTAAGCTGGGAAAACAATCAATTTGATCTCAAAAATCAGGAAAATATAGAGCGCCTGAATGCTATTTTTCAATCTATGTCTCCCGAAGAAAGGATACGTGCATTGTACAGTAACAAGTCATTAAATGAAAAAAATATCATCCTTACTTCCTCATTCGGGACCACAGCAGTTTACTTGCTACATCTCTATTATAAGATGAATATTCGCCAGGAGGTATATTTTCTAGATACTTCTTTTCATTTTGATGAAACATTGATGTACAAGCATAAGCTTACCCAAATGTTTGCTCTGAAGGTGAAAGAGCTTCATCCTGAAGATTGGAAAAATGCATTTACGAGAGAAAACGAGGTATGGAGGACAGATCCTGATCTTTGCTGCTCAGTGAACAAAGTGGAACCTATGTTGCAGATCAAGCAGGTAGCAGATATCTGGGTATCAGGTTTAATGGGCTGGCAAAACGAACAGCGAAAAAATCTGGATATCTTTCAGTGGAAGGACGGAACACTCAAGTTTTACCCTATTGTAGACGTAAAAGAAAATGAGGTAAAGGATTATTTAGCCAAATGGTCATTGCCAACCCATCCATTGAAACCTCTTGGGTACGAATCTGTTGGTTGTAAGCACTGTACCTTTAAAGGAAAGGGTAGGGCAGGTCGCTGGTTGGGAAATGCAAAAACCGAATGTGGATTGCATCAATAGTTCAGATTGATTATGGAAAAAAAGGTGAGCCACAATAAGAGGCCACTGAAAAAGTGTCTTCACTAAAATCAGGATTATATTAGGGTGTAAACGAGCAGAAAAACTAGTGGTTTCTGCTCGTTTTTTTGTATGTTTTATGCATCCTGATCACCCATCATGATGCTAGCCTTCCAACAAAAAATCCAGTTCAGTGCATTACAGGCCTATACGACCTGATCGTTCCAAAAGACAACCTTCTGGGTAGCATTAACGATCTGATTGATTTCAGTTTCATTTATGACGAGCTATTGGAGAAGTATTGTCAAAACAATGGACGTACTGCTGAGAGTCCAATCCGCATGTTCAAGTACCTGCTGCTCAAGACCATCTATACCCTATCGGATGTGGATGTTGTTGAAAGGTCCCGTTACGACATGTCCTTCAAATATTTTCTGGAGATGTGCCCTGAAGAAGAGGTGATCCACCCAGCTCATTGACCAAGTTCCGTAAGCTGCGCATGAAGGATACCGATCTGTTGAACCTGCTGATTAATAAAACCGTTTCAGTTGCTTTGGAAAAGGGTATTATCCGTTCCAAATCCATCATCGTGGATGCAACACATTCTCATTCCCGTTCCAATCCCTATTCTGCTTTAGAAGTTCTTAGGGAACGCTCCAAACATCTTCGCAAAGCCGTTTATGCCATTGATGAGGAAAAAAGCAAACAAATGCCGCGCAAGAATGACACAAATGATCTGGAAAAAGAACTCATCTACTGTAAAGCACTGGAAAAAGTCATAGAGTCGGATCAGGTGCTTCAGAAGATCCCTTCGGTGAAGGAGAAGCTAAACCTTTTGAAAGAGACGGTTGAGGATACCATGGAACATTATACCCTCTCCAAAGACCGGACATAAATCTGCCGATAGTTCGTTTTTTGGCTACAGGACCCATCTTGCGATGAGCCAGAAGCGTATCATTACCGCAGCAGTAGTGACATCGGGTGAAAAGGGGAATGGACCCGAACTGCCAAAGCTTGTGGAGATAAGTCAGGCTAACGGTATTGAGCTAGAGGCTATCATTGGCGATGCGGCATACTCAGGAAAGGAAAACCTGTCGCTGCAGAACAAACAGGGAGAGCGAATAAAAGTAGTTTCCAGACTGAACCCCTCAATAACTCAGGGCTTTAGAAAGGATGAGATCAGCTTTGACGATAACAAAGATGCGGATATGTTTGTCTGCCCGGCAGGACATCTGGCTATCCGAAAAGCACGTCAGGAAAAAAAAGGGATCGGAACTAAGCAGACTGAAACCTATTATTTTGACATTGAAAAATGCAAAGTGTGCCTATTGAAGGAAAACTGTTATAAGCCGGGAGCAAAGACCAAAAGCTACTCGGTATCCATAAAGTCAGACCTGCTCCAGGAGCAAATGGAGTTCCAGAAAACAGAATATTACAGGCAAAAGTCAAAACTCAGGTATATGATTGAGGCAAAGAATAGTGAGTTAAAGAATGTCCATGGTTATGGGCGGGCAATCTCCTATGGTATTCGGAACATGGAAATGCAGGGCGCTTTAGCGATATTTGCGGTAAACCTAAAAAGAATACTTACCCTGGTTAAATAAAACCAGATTTTAGCTTCAAATTATTATTGTTTGTCCCGGTTTCCAACCCACGGCTGGATAATCTTTGTAGCTGACGATAAATTATTATTGATGACAAAAAGCGTCCAGCTAGATCAACTGGACGCTTTTTTAATAAGAGCTATCTCTTAAATCAAGACCTTTTTCTTAAATCAAGACCTTTTTCAGTGGCCTCCCACAATAACTCGCCTTTTATTTTGAAAAATAACTTTAATGAATAGCAGACTTTAAAATGGCCTGCATAAGATCTGCTTTAATATCATCAGTGTGTTCTAAGCCAACAGATAAACGAATCAGGCCGGGAGTAATACCTACCACCGCTCTTTCTTCATCTGAAAGTTTAGAGTGAGTAGTAGAAGCGGGATGGGTACAGATAGTCCGAGTATCTCCAAGATTGGCAGTAAAAGAAAGCATTTCTAATGCATCCAGAAATCTTTTACCTCTTTCCAAACCTCCCTTTAGCTCAAAGGTGAGAATACCTCCTCCCAATCGCATTTGTTTCTTAGCCAGTATATGCTGGGGATGAGATGGAAGAAATGGATATTTGACACTGGCTACATCTTCCTGCTTTTCCAACCATTGCGCTAATTCCAGTGCGTTTGCACAATGTTTTTCCATACGCACCGCAAGAGTTTCTAAACTTTTGGACAGTATCCAGCCGTTAAAAGGGGACATAGCAGGACCAGTATGTCTTGCCATAAATTTTACTTCCTTAATAAGCTCTTTACTTCCAAGTACAGCTCCACCAATTGTTCGTCCCTGGCCATCAATAAATTTTGTGACTGAATGCGTAACGATATGGGCGCCCCATTCTAGTGGGTTTTGCAGGTAGGGAGTAGCAAAACAATTATCTACATTAAGCAGGAGATTATGCTTTTTAGCTAGATTACCCAACCATTCCAGGTCTAATAAATCCAGACCAGGATTAGAAGGCGTTTCTACAAAAATCATTTTGGTGTTTTCCTTGATCTGCTCTTCCCATTCTTCCGGGTGGTGAATATCCACGTAAGTATGTGTTATTCCCCAGCGAGGAAGTAGTTGAGTTAAGATTTGATGAGTAGATCCAAATAGAGAGCGTGATGCCAATACATGATCCCCGGTTTTCAGAAAAGATGCGATGCTGATGAACATAGCAGCCATACCAGATGCGGTAGCTATGCCTGCTTCGGCACCTTCCAAAGCACACAGTTTCTCTATAAATTCATCATTATTTGGATTAGAGAAACGTGTATAAATATTGCCTTGAATCTCATCAGCGAACATAGCACGTGCCTGTTCAGCATCATTAAAAACAAAGCTGGAAGTAGCATATATAGGAACACTATGCTCACGGTGTTGTGAACGTTCAGTCTGCGTTCTTATGGCGTCTGTCTCAAAATGACGTCTTTTGTCTGCCATAGTAAAGTATTGTGGTTATGGATTTACCTGAAAGCTGTACGATATTTCGGCAGTCTTTTCCAATATTTTGGCTACAGAACAGTATTTATCAAGTGATAGATCAATTGCTCTTTTTACCTTACTTTCATCCAAATCTCCATGAAGAATATATTCAAGATGAATGGTTTTAAAGAGTGAAGGTGTTTCCCCCTCATAGCGGGTAGCCTTTACATTCACATCTATGTCTTTAACCGGCTGGCGCTGCTTTTTGAGAATATCCAGTATGTCAATAGTACTGCATCCTCCAATACCAGAAAGTAATAGCTGCATTGGACGCATGCCTTTATTTTGTCCTCCTACATCAGGACTTGAATCCATATGAATGCTGATACCATCTTCATTAGTGGCTTCCATATGAAAAGCATCGTTAAGCCTTTTAATTTTTATCTGCATTGCAACAAAAATTTAACTTACTTTGAAGGTGTTCGTAAATTGTAAGTAGGCAAATTAATCCTAAACTAAGCAATAACAAAATTCAGCTATGAAAGAAATTACTGTACAAGAATTAAAACAGATGCAGGATAGCAAAGAGAGTTTTCAGTTTATAGATGTAAGAGAACCTTATGAGTACGAAGAAGCTAACCTGGGAGCGGAACTGATACCATTAGGTGAAGTTCCTGACAGTGTGGATAAGTTTAAAAAAGACCAGAAAGTGGTGGTGCATTGCAGAAGTGGCAAACGTAGCGCCAACGCTATTAAGTTTCTGGAAGATAATTATCAATACGATAATTTATACAATCTTAAAGGAGGGATTCTTGCCTATCAGCAGGAAATAGAAGACTAGGCTGATTGCTTTATTCAGGGATCAGTTCTTTACCCTTCGGTAAGTTTGGCAAGGGAATATTGCCTGTAGGTTCAAGTTGAGTACTATCCTGAACCTGCTGGTCAGGTATTCCCTTACCATCAATTGCTTTTTTGCGAGCATCAACGAAGAGTTCTCTTACCTTATCAAAGCTCTCAACGTGCATAAGGCTGATTCCCTGGTTGGTATAATTGGTTGCTCCTACGCCGCTTAGCAAACTGTTAAAATTATTTTTACTGTATACTTTTACCCTGTATTTTCCATTCTGGGTCAGTAAATATTCTACAGTTACGTCTCCAATCACACTGGCTGCATCAGCTTCATTATTTACATTGGTAAATCCACCATCACGAGTTACTCTAAGCCGACCATCAAAGAATGTATAAGATAGTCTCAGCTGAAACGTGTTAAATCTGTCTTCATCAAATGAGCCTAAATCAACATCAATTTCCAGATTTTCATCTACCTGACTGAGCCAGTAACTAAACTGGTTAGATAAGAATTCGCTAACACTACTGCTGACGAGGTTACCACTTCCTTCAAATGAACCTAGCTCAGAAAAGCGTCTGAGTACGATGAGACTGAATACCTGCCGTTTGATTTCTTCCTTTCCGTAGAGCGCACTGTTTTTTATTGTTTCTACTGCTGCTTGTAGGTAAATATTATTTTCCGGATAGTTTTGAACATCTATTGAAAAGTCAATATCCGGTGACATGAGGTCACCAGTTAAATCCATATTTACAATAGCATCGTATCTGCGTCTTATCTCATCAGAATTACTTAGTTCTTCGTCACTTACATTGATAAGAGGCTCAAGAGAAGCCAACTGCTGATAGGTAGCCGTGATGTCCACTACTCCTCCATATGGATCTCCCAGCCAGGAAATGGTACTTCCGGGTTGAATCTTAAATTCCTTGTTGATAATATTATAAAGCGTAAAATTGTAGCCCCCTTCCAGAAAAGTGATATCACCAAACATACTAAATTCACCGGCAGATGAAAGGAGTAGTTGCATCTGTCCGTTACCTCTTCCACGAATGATATCACCTGTTTTAATGTCAAATATGAGCTCTCCGTAAGCATCGGGAGTAATATCAATTTCAAGATCTAAGTTGACTCCAGTAGGGTTGATTTTGTCAATACCAGAATCTGTTTTTACACTATCCTTAAAATTCACAAAGCTGATAAAATCTGATTGCTGAACATCCTCAATACTTTCCATAGGGATAAAAATCTTAGTCCCCTTTTCAGTGGTAACCCTGGCGGTTATGTTCATATTCTCAATTGCTCCCAAAAGAGTAACTTCCCCGGTGGCATAGCCTTTCCCATAGAAAAGGTCGTTGTCTTTGAGTCCTGTGTTGAGTACAGCAACATTATCAAGATCGCCGGTAAGGTCAATGACAAAGTTGGTAAATCCATCATGGAAAAACCCACCGTTGAATACAGCTTTGTTGTTTCTCTGATCAAACAATTCCAGGTCTTTTACCCCAATAGTATTTTCATCAAAAAAGATCCCTCCATCAAAAGTGTAATTAGTATTCAGATAGTTAATTTTAATATTTCCATTCTGGATATTTCCTTTACCCATAAGGATAGGATATTGTAAGCTACCTGAAATATTGAACTCACCATCAGCGGTACCTCCGAACTCAGAGAAGAATTCATCAAAATAAGGTTCAAGAATATTAATGTTGGCATTCTGAAAAGTAGCCTTCATACTGAGAGGATCATTTTCAAGACTGGGTTGGTAACCACCATTTAGCGATATGATACGCTCACCATCCCGGTTAACCATCAAATTCAGTTGAAGCTCCTGATTGACATTATCCCAATTTGCTAAACTGATGATATTACCCACTGCAAAATTGTTGATACTAAAACCCTGAACAGAAAACTCACTGTCCAGAACCAACTGTCGTGTACTGTCATTTTCAGATTTGAACACATTTTGAATATCCATAAATCCATTAACTTCACCCTGGTAATTTCTTTTAAGGAGAGGATTAAGGTTATCCACCTGAAAATTGTCAACTTTCAAAGTCAGAAGTTTTTCAGTATCTTCTGATAATGAGCCAAACAGAGCAATTTCCTGTAGCCCTTCATCATTTGACTCATTAAAAAGCGAAAAGTTATTGAAAATGAATTCTTGGTCAGTATAAACTACTTTGTTACTATCAGAAAAGTACCAACGGTGATCAAGAACAAGTAGGTCCGAGGGGTTAAATACTACTTCGGTGGTATCATCCAGAAAACGCAACTCTCCTGATAGGGCTGCGTGGTTATTGGTATTTTGCTGGGCTATATTTTGCTGAAAACCTATATGATCGTCATCCCAGATTGCTTCAAAAACAAAGTTTTCAGTACTTAAGTCTAATTCATCCTTATCAATTTCCTGTCTTTCAGATTCCAGATATACCATTGCCAGGATCTCTGTGCTATCAGCAATTTTTGAAGTTGAAATATCTATAGTATTGTCTAAAAAGAGACTATTAGAATACTTAACTGTATCAATTTCACTGTTTAGGGTGATGATATTAGTATATCCTCCTATAAACTTTCCATTTAAACGAGTATCATAAGATACACTTACCTTGGGATCAAACAATTGTAAAACTGGATTGATATTTTCCAGATAGACATCGTAAGTGAGTTCATACTTGTCATCCCGGTAAGATTCTATTGACTTTACTTTTTTGTTGCGATAGAATGCCTCCAAAGTTTCAGCGTTATTGGTAAATATCAACCGATACTCTTTTACCAGTTCTTCAACATCCTTTATGAGATAGGAAAAATCATAGTTGCCACTTAGATTGGCATTAAACCTATCCGAATACAGACGAAAGGTTCTTTCTTCCTGATCTTTGATAGAGGTGAATGATAGGGTATCAATGGCTAAATTTCTACCTTTGTAACTTACAAACATATCACTGAAAGCTGCATTACCCACCAGATCATCTACTTTAAAACCTTTAGTATCAGTAGATAACTTTGTGCTAACAAAAATTTCTTGTTCAGTTAAATTCAGTGGTTTGAGAAATGCGGTATCAAGTTCAGCATTTAATACTATATCCTCATTTCCATTTCTTAGATCTACCGTGCCATTGAGCGAAAACTTAAGATTAGGATCACGAATGTCTAGTTTACCCTCAAAAAATGATTTGGCAAAGTGTGCATTGGTAGATATATTTTTGTATCTGTAATGATTTACTCCCAGGTACTTAAAATTGGCATCCAACTGAAAGTCAGCATCATCAATGCTTAAGCCATTACCATTGATAGTGCCTTTAAAGGTTGTCTTTTGAAAAAGGCCTGGTTCAGGACTAAATGCACTCAGGTTAAAATCAGTAAGCGCAAGGCTTCCTGAATAGACAGGCAGGTCAGCAAGTTTTAAATTAATATCAGAAGCGATAGCACCCAAAGCTGTTTCAGCGCTTCCATTGGCTACAAAGTCATTTGGAAAACCCAGAAATTCTCCCCTGAAATAAATGTCACCAAATTTGCGAACACTCGCATAAGTTTCCTGATCATTGATATATTGCTCAAGATCGCGGGTATCAATTATGGCATCAGAAAGCTCCAGATTAATAAAGGTTTCTTTGAAATCAGGTAGACCACTAAAACTGGCATCGCCCGCAAGATGGCTTCTTGCGCCATAGTCCAGGATAAATTCTCTGGCAGTAAAATTACTTACCTCACCATCAAACTTACCGCTGAGGGTATAAAATTCGTCAAAACGGTGCATATAAGGTGCAAAGAGTGCCAGATCACGGGAGTAGATTTCAGATTGTTTGATATTGGCATTGATGGTTACGCTATCGTTAAAAAAACTCAGGTCTTCTTTGCCATCGTAATTGAACACAACCGAATCTCTGATGGTGCTGTTACCAGCATAAAGGTCAAAGTTCTGGAAAGTCATGGACTGATTGGTGTAGCGATAAAAACCAATAAAGTCATGGACTGAAAAATCATTAACCGGCTCATAACAGCGTAAAGTGTTAATCATGAGTTCCAGCGTATCGGCTACTACCCGAAAGTCTTCTACATCGCCGTTAATATTTTCAAGCTTAAAGTGATTGTAGTCAAAAGCATCAGTGATGGGAGGTCTTTCCAGGTCTGAGTAGCTAAACTTTAAATTCCTGAGGTGTACATCAGAAATTGTAAAAACAGGAGGGGTTGAGGATCTTTTCTTTCCTCTTTTTCTAAAAATGCTTCTCACATTGTCTATGAAGCGCGTCATGTTAAGACTACTATCTACCGGGCTTTTGATCAGATTAACCTGTCCACCCTGCAAATGAGCTTCACTTAAATAGATGTTCTGCCCATCGGTAAATGTCCGTATATCAAAGTCAATAGCAATCTCATCCACGTAAATCATAGGGATTTTATCATCATCCACCACCACGATGCTATCAAGCACAATGGTATCAAACCATTTGATATTTACGTTTTTTATATATGTTTGGAAGCCGGTTCGCTCCGTGATGATTTTTGCGAGCTTATGTACAATTCTAGTTTGGAAATAGGGTATCTGTACGGTAGCTACAAGTAAAGCTAACGCTACGAACAAACTGGCACAAAACCATAAAATAGTCTTAACAGCTTTTCGTTGAGTTGTACTCTTATTTATTGTTTCTTTACCCAAATTTTCCAGTAACTATGAATGAATCTCTACAAGACCTCAAAGAACCTGATACAGTGAATATATTAGCAGTTGAGTCATCGTGTGATGATACTTCAGCTGCTGTCATACAAAACGGAAAGATATTAAGCAACATTGTAGCTTCTCAATCAGTTCATGAAAAATATGGTGGAGTAGTACCTGAATTAGCCTCCAGAGCCCATCAACAACATATTGTACCTGTAGTTCACCAAGCGCTTTCTAGCGCAAATATAACAAAAAGTATGCTTAAAGGTGTAGCTTTTACCCAGGGACCAGGCTTATTAGGATCCCTCCTGGTTGGTGCTTCATTTATTAAGTCTTTGGCCTATGCCTTGGATATTCCGCTTTTGGCTGTAGATCATATGCAGGCACACATTCTGGCACATTTCATTGACGATCCTAAGCCAAAATTTCCTTTCCTATGCCTGACAGTGAGCGGTGGGCATACCCAAATAGTGCAAGTGGACAATTATCTGGACATGAAAATTCTTGGAGAAACGCAAGATGATGCTGTAGGAGAGGCCTTTGATAAGTGTGCGAAGCTAATGGGGCTGCCTTATCCGGGAGGCCCTTACATAGACCAACTGGCTCAAAATGGGAATCCTAATGCTTTTAAATTCCCTTTTACCAATATGCCTGGCTTGCAGTATTCCTTTAGCGGAATAAAAACAGCTTTCCTTAACTTCCTTAAAAAGAACGAAAAAAAGGAAGGTAACTTTATTGAAAATCATAAAGCTGACATCGCAGCCAGCATTCAGTCTACCTTGATTGCTATGCTTTTGGAAAAATTGGAAAATGCAGCAGAGCAAACAGGTATCAGAGAAATAGCGATTGCCGGTGGGGTCTCTGCCAATCGGGGGCTAAGGGATACTCTTAATAATATTTCTCAGAAAAAAGGATGGAATGTTTACTTACCCAAACTGGAATACTGCACAGATAATGCAGCGATGATTGCTATCACGGCACATTATCAGTTTCTTGCCGGAAATAAAGCTTCATTAAGAGTTGATCCTGATGCCCGTTTACATTTTATGCATCATTGATACTTGTTTCTGGCAGTATGTTCTCAGGTAAAACCTGCATTAGGTTAGGAAAAGTTAGATAAGCTTTAGGCAAAGCTATTGCAGAAAAATAAGGTAGCTTATTGAAGATCTCAAATAAACCTTTTCTGATTTTATTCCGATCTTCAGTGCTTATTTTTTCCTGTTGGTTTTTTATCAAGAGCTTTATCAGTTGAGGTTGATGACTTAACTCTTCTTTTAAAATTTCTTTTTGTTCTTTGAGCATTAATGCAATTCTGTTAAGAAGATGTGTGCCTAATTCTTTAATCATTTCTTCTTCCTGCATTTGTATCTGTTGCCAGTACTCTACGATAAAGCTTTCCACTGCGATCATACTGCTTTGAAAAGTCATATTGTCCAGTTTCAACTTTTTCTGCAACTCTTCAAGAAAGCCCTGTTCTTCCTGATTGATATTTTTGTCTGCACAAACAGTTAGTATTGCTAATTCTAGCAGATGCTTTTTCAGCACTACTGATTTGGCAGAAGTAAAATCAATAGCTGTAATGCTTAAACCTTGCTCTATTAATTCTAATGTCTTTTTGTGTGTTTCTTCATCAAATTGGGCTATTTCAAGATAATTCTGAATAAGCTGTTTCTCTTCTACCTCTAATGTTTTGTTGGCATATGCAGCCGCTAGTATGGTTTTAAAAATAAGTAAGCGATCTTTTTGATGATTTTGAATCAGCTTTTCGGCAGCTTCATCAGTTTTATAAGCATGTAGCCATTGACCAAAATAGAGTACATCCAAAAAAAGCAGGCTACTCTTGAAAAACTGACCCCAGAAATTTTTTTGGCCAGTTTCATCTTCAACCCGCATACTAATAAGGTTTTCAGATAACTCTAATCCTTTTTTATCTCTACGAAAGAACCCTGAAGTATTTGTATTAAATAAATTTGGGTAAACAGACTGGTAAAATCTACCAATAAAAATAGCTGATTCAAGTAAGGCATCCGCAACATCTAAACGCTGACTGATTTGATGATAACGTGGAGAAATGAGTCCACTATGAAGAAAACTTTCTGTTAAGATTATTTTGGTCTTATCCTGCATGGGCATTTTTTCTGTGCGTAGTGCCCTGAGAAAAGATTTATAGTTGATGGGTATATTGGCAGGATGTCCGTAAAGAAAACCAGTAGGCTGCAGGAGTTCGTAAAGAATAGTTTCTGGTTCACGGGTATTTTCCAGTTCCATGAGCCTGTCATATTCTTTTTTAAGCGTGTAATTATTTCTCAGGTAGAGATATTGCTTCAACCAGCCTTTTTTGCGAAAATCCATAACATTTTTTTATACAATATATGTTATTATTTCAGCACATGAGGTTTTGTCTACTTGTGTGAGGTCTCGTTCTATGTAAGCTGAAACTCATATCATGATCAATACATGTGAATCTATGAATAAAGTCTTAGCTTAGAAGGATTGTTTGAATCTAATGTAATTCAAATTTATTTTAGTAAAGATATTATTATATTAAAAGATTGATAAGATAGTGTATGGCAAATAATGATAAACAGCGATTTTCTAATAAGATAAATATCAATAATCGCAAAGCACGGTACGAGTATCATTTTCTAGATAAATATGTAGCTGGAATACAGTTGACTGGTACAGAAATAAAATCTATTCGTGAAGGAAAGGTAAATCTACAGGAAGGCTATTGCTACATGAGAAAAGGAGAGCTTTTCGTAAAACAGATGCATATTTCTCCTTATAAGCAAGGTACGCATTATAACCACGAATCAGATAGAGAAAGAAAGCTACTCCTCAAAAAAAAGGAGTTGGATAAAATAGAATCCAAGACTAATGAAAAAGGGCTTACTCT
The DNA here is from genome assembly GCF_038039535.1 of Catalinimonas locisalis. Classification (NCBI taxonomy): domain Bacteria; kingdom Pseudomonadati; phylum Bacteroidota; class Cytophagia; order Cytophagales; family Catalimonadaceae; genus Catalinimonas; species Catalinimonas locisalis. Next base: position 36,617 of record NZ_JBBPHP010000030.1, read on the forward strand.
GGTCCCTACACGTCTTTTTATTAATGACAGGGGGCTTGCAAAACTGGAAATTGCATTGGCTAAGGGTAAGAAACTCTACGATAAGAGAGATGATATTAAGAAAAAAGATGTAAAACGTGAGTTAGACCGGATGAAGATTTAGAGAAAAATTTGCTGAAGGAATAAAGGTCATAACCATAATTCTCAAGAATTTATATAGCTATTTAAACAAAACTGAGTTCAATGAATCGTACAGTGTTACTCCTGAATCAGGATTATAGCCCACTAGCCATTTGCTCAATGGAAAGAGCCTTTATTCTTGTTTTCTTAAATAAAGCAGAACTTTTAACCGAGGTAGAAAACAGTGTATTACATACAGTGGATAATTCCTTTCCTATGCCTGCTGTTATACGCTTGTATAGATATGTCCGTATTCCTTATCGGGGAGTAGTGCTTACCAGGCAGAATATTTTTAGAAGGGATCGTTTCAGTTGTCAGTACTGTGGAACATCCAAAAATCTAACGCTAGATCATGTTGTTCCCCGTTCTAAGGGAGGAAAAACAAGTTGGATTAATCTGGTAACTGCCTGCCGTAGATGCAACACAAATAAGGGGGATCGTTCACCTGAAGCTGCCGGACTAAAATTGCTGAAGAAGCCTCATAAGCCTACCTATCTGATGTTTCTCCGTGACTATTCAGGAGCTATGCGTAAAGAGTGGCAGCCTTTCCTGAATTATGCTTCCTGATATTTGTATCAGAAAATTTAGATAATAATTCAATCATAAATACGGTATTATTTTTGGTACTATTCAAACATGCAATGAGAATATTTTTGCTTAAGGCATATTCTAATTGATAGTATCCATTTTAATATCAAGGTATATGAGAATTAATCTTAGTGTATTCAGTACTTCAGGCCGCATCAGTATTATGTCAATGGCAATGTTGTTTTCTATATTTTCTTGTAGCGAAGAAGATCCGGTTTCCGAAAATGATGACATGCAGTCAGAACAAATAGTCTATGATGAAGCAATGGCTGATGATTTGTTTGAAGATATGGATGAAATTAGCATGGAAGCTGCTACCTACTCGGAGAATGGAAGGGTTAAAAGCAGTTTACTATCATCTTTAGCTTGTCTAAGCAGAACAGTAGCGCGTGATAATTCAAACTTATCTCAACTTGTAACCCTCACTTTTGGAGAGGGGTGTAAAGATTCAAATGGAAGAATCAGAAGTGGGAAGATTGTTGTGACTCGTTCAATAGATGTACAAACGGCTAGCTATACGCTGAAAACTACCTTTGAAGATTTTTATGTGAATGAATATAAAATTGAGGGGACTCGTACAATCGTATATACTGCCAACGCTGACCAGAAAATCACAGCAACAATTACGCTGGAAAATGGTAAAATAAGCCTTCCTGATGGTAGTGTAATCACAAGAAGTGCATCTTATACCAAACAGATAGATCGTGAAGCGGGAGAAATTAGTCTCACTGGTAGTGCTCAGGGCATAAATCGTAATGGAGTGAGCTATGTGGCTACCACAACTTCTCCTATGATCTATAAAACCAATTGTGCTTTAGAAGGTATTTTTATGGCAAGTAGTGGCCAAAAAATGATAACTAGGTCTGGGAAAAAAACTTTAAAAGTGGATTATGGGAATGGGACTTGTGATCGTACTTTAAGCCTAAATGTTGATGGTGTTGAACGAACTTTAGAGCTAAATTTCAGCGAATAACTCCAAAAAAGTAAATAAAAAAACCTCTGAACTATAAATTCAGAGGTTTTTATTATCAATGAATTCCAAGATGACTAGCTAAGTACTTCTTTAACTTTGTCAGCTGCATCCTTGAGCAAGATAGCTGATTTTACTTTCAACCCAGATTCTTCAATAATTTTTGCTCCTTCTTCCGCATTGGTACCTTGCAGACGCACAATGATAGGCACATCAATATTTCCAATATTTTTGTAGGCTTCTACCACACCATTGGCCACCCGGTCACAGCGAACAATGCCGCCGAATATATTGATTAGGATAGCTTTTACATTGGGGTCTTTCAGAATGATGCGGAAACCAGCTTCAACGGTTTGGGCATTTGCTCCACCTCCAACATCCAGGAAGTTAGCAGGCTCGCCACCAGAGAGCTTAATAATATCCATAGTAGCCATGGCCAGTCCTGCACCATTTACCATACAACCAACGTTACCATCAAGCTTAATATAGTTTAGCCCGGATTTGCTGGCTTCTACTTCTAGCTCATCTTCTTCTGAGATATCTCTAAGTTCGGCAAGATCAGGATGACGGTAAAGCGCATTGTCATCAAGATTTACTTTGGCATCAACTGCCAATATTTTGTCATCAGAAGTCTTCAAGACCGGGTTGATCTCAAACATAGAAGCATCCATGCCCATATAAGCCTTATAGAGGGCATTGATAAACTTCACCATTTCTTTGAGAGCCTTACCTTCCAAACCAAGTGCAAAGGCTACTTTTCTAGCCTGGAAAGGCTGCAAACCAATTGCAGGGTCAATCCATTCTTTGATGATAGCATCAGGGTTTTTCTCTGCAACTTCTTCTATTTCAACACCACCCTCGGTAGAAGCAATTATAACATTACTGCCCTTTGCACGGTCAAGCGTTATGCTGAGGTAATATTCTTTAATATTAGGATCGTCTGGAGACGGATAGTAAACATCCTGGGCCACCAATACTTTGTTAACTTTTTTACCAGCCGGGCCAGTTTGAATAGTTTCTAAGGTACCACCAAGGATATTTTTCACATTTTCTTCAACACCATCCAACTTACTCACTACCACACCCTTGGAACCGGTTTCTTTAACGGCCCCCTTGCCACGCCCGCCAGCGTGAATTTGTGCTTTTACAACAAAAAAATTAGTGCCTGTTTCTTCCTGCAATCGCTTTGCAGCATCTTTAGTTTGCTCCAACTTGTCTACTACAATGCCTTCTTGCACTTGCACCCCATACTGCTTAAGTATGTTTTTGGCTTGATATTCGTGTATATTCATGCTTAGAAATTTTTCACGAATCTATCAAATTTTAGGTTTATACTCAAAATAAAATAGAGTGGTGGCAATTCTTTAAGCTAAAAACCGAATTTTGGGTATTGTATTGATAAATAGTTTAATTTCCCATTTTGTAATCTATTTCATTGTAAAAGCTTGACTTAATATGCTTAAGGCAGAACACATTGTAAAAACTTACGGCAAACTCAGAGTTTTAAAATCCATAGATTTAGTCATTGAGCAGGGGAAAATAGTATCCATTGTTGGGGCATCTGGTGCTGGTAAAAGCACATTGCTACACATTCTGGGTACCCTGGATAAACCAGATGAAGGTAAGGTTTGGTTAGGAGATATAGAGTTATCAAAGTTAAAAGGGAATGATCTTGCTCTCTATAGAAATCAGAATATTGGCTTTATTTTTCAGTTTCATAATCTGATGCCTGAATTTACTGCTCTGGAAAATGTATGCATACCTGGATATCTTGCTGGTAAAAAAAGTGACCGTGAGATTGTAAATAGAGGAAAAGAACTTTTAGAGCTTTTAGGTCTTAAAGATAGGCTAGAGCATAAGCCCAATGAAATGTCGGGTGGTGAGCAACAGAGGACAGCAGTTGCACGAGCATTGATGAATAATCCTGCAGTAGTATTTGCTGATGAGCCCAGTGGAAATCTGGATTCGCACACTGCTGACGATCTGCACAAACTTTTCTTTCGCTTAAGAGACGAAATAGGGCAAACTTTTGTAATCGTTACCCATAATGAAGAACTCGCTGATATGGCTGATGAGAAGTTTGAAATAAAAGATGGCGTAATTTTTACTGGTTAAGTTTTATCTCTCTACTTTTTTTAGCTGTATAATTTTTATACTCTTTTCTCATTAAGCTTTATTCTACAAGTAATTGATAGGCTTTAGTTTTTCAATCCAGAATGATCAAAACAACTGCTTAATGCTTGTTAGTTAGTTGCGCTAATAAGTCTCACTGAAGAAGGAGACCTCCCTCGTATTTTGTACAGTATTTAGATGTGGTTTCCAGGCTTGATTAAAAGTGTAAAATGATCAAGAAAGTCACATGCTGTCTAAAACTGTGTTCATAAATGCGTGATCTCAAAAGTATTAAATGCCGACCTTTCATCTCTAATCATGTCTGAGTATAAGTAATGAGAGATTCAAAGTAGAAAGCACTAAGTCTGAACAAGTGGGATCAACAACTAAATAAGTGGTTAATTATATTATTCTAATAAATAATATAATTCAAATAAAGCTTGATTACTTGCTAAAAACCAATAAAATCTATGTAAATCACCACATTACACTCTAAATAAATAAAAATATGCAATTATATTGTATATCATTTTTCAAAGATATATTAAGGTGTAAATTTGGGGCGGAAAAATACTTAATTTACGACTTATGGATACAGCAGGAAAGTCAATTTTAGTAGTTGAAGATGAAGAGAATTTAAGGGGGTTACTTTCTAAAATTTTAAGTCTTGAAGGTTTTAAAATATATGAAGCTGGTGATGTTACTTCAGCCAAAGATATTTTGATGAGTGAAACAATTCAACTAGTCGTAACTGACGTAATGTTGCCAGATATCAATGGTATTGAGTTTACAAAATTTATTAAAAAAGAATATCCATTAACCGAAGTGGTTGTGCTTACTGCTTTCGGTAATGTTAAAGATGGCGTTAAAGCCATGAAATTAGGAGCCTTTGATTATCTCACCAAAGGTGATGGTGACGATATGTTACCGCTTATTGCAAAAAAAGCAGTAGAGAAATCAGTGCTTCACCGCCAGGTACAAGAAATGGATTTCAAAACTGACTCACGCTCCAGCTTCAAAAAAATCATCGGTAAATCGCGACCGCTCAAAAAAATGATTGAGCTGGCAAAAAAAGTAGCAGTCACAGATACCACTGTGCTTCTGTTGGGTGAAACCGGTACCGGAAAGGAGTTGCTCGCCGAAGCCATACATCTGTCCAGCAGGAGGCGTAAAGGTCCGTTTGTGACCATTAATTGTGCGGCCATCCCTAAAGATTTACAAGAATCAGAATTATTCGGTCATAAAAAAGGTGCTTTTACCGGTGCCACTATGGACAAGAAAGGTTACTTTGAAGTAGCTGATCGCGGCACCATTTTCCTGGATGAATTAGGCGAAATGAGTCAGGAACTACAGGCTAAGCTGCTTAGAGCTTTGGAAAACCGAACATTCAACAGGGTAGGAGATACCAGCCCCATTCCGGTAGATATCAGGATAATAGCAGCCACCAATAGAGATTTGTTGGATGAAGACAATAGCGAATTTCGTAGAGATCTATATTATCGCCTCAGTACTTTTGCCATTGAGCTGCCACCTCTGAGGCAACGTCCTGACGATTTGGAAATGATTGCGTTCCATTTTCTGAAATCATATGCTGAGCAGGTGGGCAAGGAAATTCTGAGAATAGAGCCTGAATTTATGTATTATCTTAGGAAATACAACTGGCCGGGGAATATCAGAGAACTGAAAAATGTCATTGAGAGGGCAGTAATTCTTTCTGATGGACGTGAACTTACAGTAGATACATTGCCTAATGAGGTCTTAGCAGCTTCTCACCGTGAGGTTCAGAGCCCCAGAAATGAGGTGATGCAGGAAGAAAACGTATACTCTAATTCAACTATGGAGTCTTCCGAGGATAACATTGATCTGAAGACGGTTGAGCAGGAACATATTTTACGTGTACTTACCATGGTCAATGGTAATAAATCAGAAGCAGCTAAGCGTTTGGATATTGGTTTAGCTACCTTATACCGGAAGCTCAAAGAGTACAATGTAGGATAATGATATTTCATAATGAGGATTTTTTTTCATTATGACAAGCTCGCTTTAGGCTATATATACTTTTTTCTACAATTTTATTAATTCGTCTAATTATTGTGAGATCTTCTGAAAAAAGCACTTTGCAAAAAATCGTTGCGCTGACTTCGTTTTATCAGAAGATGAAAATAAGAACCCAAATTTTCTCAGGATTTCTGCTTGTACTCTTTTTGACGTTGATTCTAGCAGTAGTAACCATCTATTATCTGGGGAATTTGGGTACCGCCTCTACAAAAATTCTTGAAGATAATTACCGCTCTGTAAAATCGTCTGAGCAGATAATCATCTCATTGTCTAAAATGGATCAGATCTTGGCGAAGGTTTGTCTTGGTCAAAATTATAATGACTCCTCCCTGATCTCTATTTTGGATAAGGAAAAGCAAATCCTTAGTAACAATCTGGCTATTTGCCGACAAAATGCTTCTAATCAAAAGGAGGTAATGTTGGTAAGTCAGATGGAGGATGAGTATGCGAGTTATATTCATCATATTAACGAATTTAAAACTACCATTGATAGAGATGGCCTCTATTTTACTGTGCTACAGAGGCTAAATGAGGTAATCAGACAAAACTGTGTAGAATTAGTCACACTAAATCATAAAGATTTAAGTGCAAAAGATGAATATGCACAGGCTCTTTACTTCAGGTCAAAAATCTATGTTTTTCTGATTATGGTATTGGTGCTCATGATTGTGGGTTGGACGGTCTACAAAGTTCCCCATGAAATTGTAAAACCGCTTACTAAGATCACTGAAAAGATAAAGCGCATATCGCAGGGAGAATATCAGCAGGAGATCAAAGTGGATTCCAGCAGTGAGTTAGGAGATCTTGCTCAGGCATTTAATGATATGTCTTTAAGATTACAGGAATTTGAAAAGCTCAATATTGAAGAGGTTCAGGCTCAGAAAAGTAGGATGGAATCAATCATCCGAAGTATGAATGACGGCTTGATAATTCTTGATGAGCAGGAAGAAATCATACTGGTTAATGAGACCACAGCCAGTCTTATAGATATTGAAGAAAGTGAACTGATTGGTAAAAAGCTTTGGGAGTTAGCCGAAGAGAATGAAGTGCTGCATGAACTGGAAGCTTCCTTAAGCAAAAAAGATTATAAGCCTGCATCCATACAGGAAACACACAGCTTCATAAAGATTCATAGAGAAGACGGAAAGAATGCTTTCTTTACCAAAGAAATATTTAAAGTATATAGCAAAGACAGCTCAGCAAGGAAGTTTCTGGGACATATCATTACGCTAAAAGATATTACTTCTTTTAAAGAATCAGATGAAGCCAAATCCAACTTTATCGCTGTAGTCTCACACGAGCTTAAGACTCCACTTTCAGCACTAAATATGAGCTTGATGCTCCTTAGCAATACTCGTTTTGGTTCTCTCAATGAAGAGCAAAGTAAAACGGTAAATTCCATGAAAAGAGAAGTCCAGCGGCTGGTCAATATGGTTACTGAGCTTCTGGACCTTTCAAAAGTAGAAAATGGTAGAATTTCCTTAGAAAAAGAATTAATCAAACCTTCCATATTAATGGAATATGCCATAGCACCAGTTGAAGTGAAATTCAAGCAGAAAGATGTACTCATTGTTAAGAAAATAGATGAGAATCTGCCCGATATTTTCATAGATCCTGAAAAAATTTCCTGGGTGCTCATTAACCTGATGACCAATGCACTTCGGTATTCTTCTGAAGGAGGTAAAATAATTCTTGAGGCCAGAAAAGTGAATAAAATGGTGGAATTTTCAGTAAAAGACTTCGGCCCGGGAATTTCAAAAGATAATCTTAAAAGAGTTTTTAATAAGTTTGTACAACTCAACACCAACGGAAAGAAGAATAAGCATGGTTTAGGGCTTGGGCTTGCTATTTCAAAAGAAGTAGTAGATGCTCATGAAGGGCAAATTTATGTTGAAAGTGAACTTGGTGCCTGGAGTAGGTTTTATTTTCAAGTACCAATTGAAGCAGTTCAGGATGATAAAGGGCAGTTATTTAAACAACCCCTGCAACAAAAGACTATCCATATCAGCTAAATCTTCAATTCTTACGTATTTGAATTTAAGTAAACAGTTTCATGTTCTTATACGGTTTTCTAAAGACGCTAAATTCATAGTGTCTTTTTTTATTATAGCTCGGGTGAGCATTGAGCAGCAATTATTAATAAAATGCAATTAAGCAAAGGGGTTAAGTATATGTTACTTGCTACTTTCCTATTCGCTTGTATGAATGTGTTGGTTAAATGGGTAACACACATACCAGCAGTAGAAGTAGTTTTTTTTCGGTCTGTCATTTCACTTTTATTGAGTTTTACTATCCTCAAAGCCCAAGGGATTCATATTTGGGGAAATAACAAACTACTCTTGATTGCTAGAGGAGCATCTGGCGCAGTAGGGTTGATATTGTATTTTATGATCATCCAACAGATACCTCTTGCCACTGCAGTAACGCTTCAGTTTCTGGCGCCCATAGTTACTGCAATTTTAGGTTTACTCCTGTTAGGTGAAAGGTTTAAGATCTTGCAGGGAGTATTCTTTGTGCTATCTTTCTGCGGTATACTCATCGTAAACGGATTTGATGCCAGGGTTGAACCTATGCATCTCCTGATGGGAATATTGGCTGCCTTAGGTGCCGGAATGGCATATACGATCATTCGTAAGCTTAAGAAGAGTGAACATCCGCTCGTCATTGTAATGTATTTTCCTTTGGTAACGGTGCCAATTACAGGCGCTTATTCGGCCTGGCATTGGGTGATGCCCCAGGGCATTCAGTGGCTTATACTTTTAGGAATTGGCCTACTCACACAATTTGCCCAGTATTTTCTTACCAAATCATTTCAGGAAGAGGAAATCAATAAGGTAGCCAGCCTCAAGTATTTAAATATTATTTATGCTTTATTCTTTGGCTATATTTTCTTTGGCGAAACTTTTAACCTGTACACTTATATTGGAATGCTTCTCGTGGTAGGTGGAGTAATTCTTAATATTTGGTATAAACAGAGAATCAACAAAGCTGAGGAAAATGTGGCTCAGCTAAAACATACAGCTTAGTAAGAACATATGAAATTTGAATTGCAAGCTACTGATCAGAAGTCCAAAGCCCGGGCTGGTGAGTTTTACACTGATCATGGATTAATCCAGACACCTATTTTTATGCCTGTAGGAACTGCTGGAACTGTCAAAGCGGTACATCAGAGAGAACTAAAGGAAGACATTAAGGCTGAAATCATTCTTGGAAATACTTATCACTTATACCTGAGGCCTGGTCTTCCTTTACTGGAAAAGGTAGGAGGTTTGCATAATTTTAATGGATGGGATGGTCCAATCTTAACTGATAGTGGTGGGTATCAGGTATATTCTCTAGCAGAAAACCGTAAGATTGAGGAAAAAGGCGTCACTTTTCAGTCACATATTGACGGATCAAGACACGTTTTTACACCTGAACGTGCCATGGATATACAGCGTAGCATTGGTGCTGACATCATTATGGCTTTTGACGAATGTACTCCTTATCCCTGCGATTATGATTATGCAAAATCTTCCTTAGCCATGACACACCGTTGGCTTAAGCGCTGTTGTGAAAGGTTTGATTCTACTGAGCCAAAATATGGATATGCTCAAACGCTTTTTCCAATTGTTCAGGGGAGTGTTTATAAAGATCTTCGTACCGAGTCAGCAGAATTTATTGCGCAATGTGAAAGGGACGGTAATGCAATCGGAGGTTTGGCAGTAGGTGAACCCGCTGAAATGATGTACGAGATGACAGAATTGGTTTGTGATATTCTACCTCAGGATAAGCCACGTTATCTTATGGGAGTAGGAACACCAGCCAATATTCTGGAGTCTATAGCACTGGGTGTGGATATGTTTGACTGCGTTATGCCTACCCGTAATGCACGAAATGGTATGTTGTTTACTACTCAGGGAATTATTAATATCAGGAACGAAAAATGGAAAGATGAGATTTCTCCTATAGATGAAGCTTTAGGTGGTTACGTAAGTACACAGTATTCTAAGGCATATTTAAGACATCTTATTCATTCCAAAGAGATTTTGGGGGCTCAGATTGCCAGCATTCATAATCTTACCTTTTATCTCTGGTTGGTGAAACAGGCAAGAGAGCACATACTGGCAGGCGATTTTGCTACTTGGAAAAATAGTATGGTAAACAAACTAATGACTAGACTTTAACGTGCTTATAAGTACATGAAGATACTAGACATATATATTATCAAGAAGTTCCTGGGGACATTCTTCTTTGTAGTGCTGCTTCTGGTGGCAGTGGTAAGTGTAATTGATTATACTGAGAAGAATGACGACTTTATGGAGCATCAGTTAAATGGGATACAAATTTTGGCTTACTACGTAGATTTTATACCCTACGTAGCCAGCCTGATTACACCTATTACTGTATTTATTGCTGTGGTCTTCGTTACTTCCAAGCTTGCAGGAAACACAGAAGTCATTGCGATTTTAAGTAGCGGGGTAAGTTTCCGTCGCATGTTGGTTCCTTATATGATAGGTGCGCTCTTCATTGCAGCTATAAGTTTCTGGCTTAATGGCTGGGTAATACCTAATGCAAATAAAGACAGAATTGCCTTTGAGCTGAAATATGTAAAAAGCCCATTTGATTACAATGAACGCAATATTCATATGAAAATATCTCCGGAGGCTTATGCCTATATGGAGAGTTATAATAATAATGCTGATGTTGGCTACCGCTTTACTTTAGAGAAGATAGAAGGGAACCAGATGTTGGAAAAAATTACTGCCCGACGCATAGAGTGGGACTCCGCAACCGCTAAGTGGAGGTTAAGGCAATGGAAGAAGCATACATTTGACGGAATGGATGAATCCATCAACACCGGAGATGAGATGGATACTACGCTTAATATTCATCCTAAGGATTTTGGGAGTACGTATGGTATGTACGAGACCTTAACATTACCTGAGCTTGATCGGCACATAGAACTGCTAAAGGAAAGAGGAGCGAATGATATTCCTTTATACCGGGTAGAAAAATATATCCGCTATATGTCACCATTTACCGCTATCATTCTCACGTTTATTGGGGTTATCATGTCTGCCAAGAAATCCAGAGGTGGGTCAGGTGTTCAAATTGCCGCTGGTTTTGCCATTGCATTCCTATTTATCATTTTCTTTATTTTTTCACGAAGTATCGCTGAAGCGAACTCTATGAATCCAATCATAGCTGTGTGGATTCCTAACATAATTTTTACGGGGGTAGGCCTGATACTTTATAAATTTGTACCTCGCTAATGGCAGGGCAAGCCAGACATTATCTCCATCTACATTTTGTAGTATTAGTATGGGGTTTTACCGCTATCCTGGGCTTGTTTATCTCTATCCCTGCAGTGGAGATAGTACTTTACCGCACCCTTATTGCTACTATATCATTAGGTGCCTTGCTATTGATTTGGAAAAAGCCATGGCGAATAGGAGGTAGAGCTTTTTTCCAGATTTTATTTACCGGCTTTTTGATTGGGGCGCATTGGATACTTTTTTTTGGAGCAGCCAGAGTCTCTACAGCATCCGTATGTCTGGCAGGGATGGCAACAAGTTCTTTGTGGACAAGTTTCATTGAACCCTTTTTTTACAGGAAGAAAATTAAATTATACGAAGTGGGTCTTGGCATATTGGCCATAGTCGGGCTTTATCTCATCTTCAGTTTTGAGTTTGATCATGCTCTGGGGCTGATCATGGCAGTAGCATCTGCTTTCCTCGCTTCTCTCTTTACAGTGATCAACAGTAAGTTTACCAAAGTGTATTATCATTACACTATCACTTTTTACGAAATGGGAGGTGCTTTTTTGTTTACTCTCCTATTTATACCGATTTACGCAGCCTATATAAGTGAAGGAGGAATCATTTACTGGCAGCCAACATCCATGGATTGGGTGTATCTGACGATTCTTGCACTGGTATGCACCGTTTATGCATATTCTGCATCAGTAGAACTTATGAAAAATATTTCTGCATATGCTGTTAATCTTACCACTAATATGGAACCCGTTTACGGAATATTGCTGGCGTTAATTTTTTTAGGAGAAAAAGAACAAATGACGCCTGGTTTCTACGCAGGGACAGCTATCATTCTGGCTTCAGTGATTGCTTATCCTATCATCAGAAGGTACCAAAGAAAAAAAGCGGCTAAAGCAGAACTCAGCCATGGTTGATTTTACTGATAAATTCTGAGGTTTAGTTCCCCCAAAATCAGTTTTTTATCAACCCAGGGATTTCCCTGGCAATTAATGTTGGAATCCCCAAAAGACGTCAAAAAGAGTTGATCATTGATATGTAGATCAAATTCATTATCACCAAAAGCGTGTACTTTACCTGTTGAACAAGAAAGGTTAGGTAAAGAAACAGTTTGGTCTCCAAAAGTTTTCACTTTGATACGATCCACTTCTCCACTTTCAATCTTCAAATTATTATCCCCGTACATGCTGGTTTTGAATTTTTGCGCATGGAGCGACTCAAAGTTGATTTGATTATCCCCATATGATTTTAATGTGAACTTTTCTATGTTAAGCTCGCCGGTGTGGTCCACTTCATTATCGCCCATCACCACTAGCTTTTCCAATTCTTTATAAGTAAGCATCATCTGTACCTTAGGATTAGTGTATTGATTGTTTTTACAACCTTTTTTGCAGCCTTTCAGGTAAATTTTCAGCTTTTTGCCTTTTACTTCCACGATTATATCTTCTGGATTTACATTAATGTAGTCAATTTCTATCTGCTGGCTACTCCCCTGGTAAAGTTGCATGTTTATGCCATCAGATATGATGACCTTTGAAAAAGGTTCTTTAATCTCCTGTTTCAGGCTACGAGCTTCGGATGAGCAAAATGTACCTAGCAGTAATGCAAAGGATAAGAAAGTGTGATAAAAGGTTAGCATAGTTCATATAGTTTTAGAAGAGATGCTAATAGTAGTCAGGAGGTTGCATTCTCTATCAAAAAAAAATCCCGACAAATGTGTCGGGATCAAAGGTTACTTTTTCTTGGAACGCCCTCTTCCTTTTTTCTCCGGTGCTTTTTCAGCAAGTTCCAGACATTCCTCCAGGGTGAGTTCTGAAGGCTCTTTATCTTTAGGAATTTTTACATTCTTTTTGCCCACTTTAATGTAAGGACCGTAGCGTCCTTTGAGTACCTGTACATCTTCGTTTTCATCAAAAACCTTAATGTATTTTTCTGCATCTGCTTTTCTCTTGGCTTCTATCAGTTCTATCGCTCTGTCAATATCAATGGCCAGCGGATCTTCATCCTTGGGAATAGAGGCAAAGAGGTTTTTGTGGCGTACATATGGGCCAAAACGACCAATATTAGCAGTCACTGTTTCTCCTTCAAATTCACCAATTTCACGGGGTAATTTGAAAAGTTCAAGAGCTTCTTCCAGCGTGATAGTCTCAATAAATTGTCCTTTTCTTAAGCTGGCAAACTTAGGTTTCTCTTCAGCATCCATTTCACCCAACTGTACCATAGGGCCAAACTTGCCTAAACGGGCGATTACCGGCAGCCCGGTTTTGGGGTCTTCTCCTAGTAGGCGGTCATTTTTGACCTGTGATCTGTCAATCTGCTCAGAACTTTCTACTTTGGAATGAAAACGCTGATAAAATTCCTCAAGCATTTGTACCCATTCTTTTTTCCCCTGGGCAATCTCATCAAATTCTTTTTCTACCCTTGCGGTAAAAGAGTAATCAATCACATTATCAAAATACTCTACCAGAAAATCATTGACCACCATAGCAATATCAGTCGGAAATAGCTTTTTCTTTTCTGTTCCGGTAATTTCAGTCAGAGTCTTTTGATCAATTTTGTTGTCTTTTTTGAAGAGTGTAAGTTCTTTGTACTCTCTTTCTGTTCCGACACGGTCTTCTTTCAGAATGTATCCACGTTTTTGAACAGTGGAAATGGTAGGGGCATAGGTAGAGGGTCTGCCAATACTCATATCTTCCAGTTTCTTTACCAGGCTAGCTTCCGTATAACGAGGAGGGTGACGTGTAAAGCCCTGTCTTGCTTTCATGAAGTCAAGAGAAAGTTTCTGCCCTTCAGAAAGAGGGGGTAGCATTCCTTTGCGGTCTTCATCGTTTTCCTCATCGTCGGTAGATTCAATGTAGACTTTCAAGAAACCATCAAATTTGATTATTTCACCGGTTGCAGTAAGATAATCAGGTAAGTCTTTAGTGGCTGATGAGTTTTTAAAATCAATAGCTATTGTAACCAGGGTTCGTTCTATCTCTGCTTCAGCCATTTGTGAGGCAATCGCTCTTTTCCAGATCAACTCATAAAGCCTCTGTTCGTTACGTTCCTTACCTGCTTCATTTACAGAGAAGTCAGTAGGACGTATGGCTTCGTGAGCCTCCTGTGCAGATTCTGACTTGGTTTTGAAAGTACGGGTGTGCAAATAGTTATCGCCAAAGTTTCCTTTAATTTCCTTGGCTGCTCCTTCCCTTGCTTCTTCCGAAAGGTTGGTAGAGTCAGTACGCATATAACTGATTTTACCAGCCTCATAAAGGCGTTGTGCCAGCGTCATGGTTTGAGATACTGAAAAACCAAGTTTACGAGCAGCTTCCTGCTGAAGTGTAGAAGTAGTAAAAGGGGGTGATGGAGATTTTTTTACCGGTTTCTTCTCAAGTTTTTTGATATGAAAGTCAGCATCACGGCATGCTACCAGGAAAGCTAATGCCTCCTCTTCAGTGTCAAACTTTTTAGGAAGCTCAGCCTTGAGTATGCTTGTTTTATCTACCAAAAATTCTGCACTGATCTTATAAGAGGATTTAGACTCAAATTCTGTGATTTCCCTTTCGCGCTCTACTACCAATCTTACAGCCACGGACTGCACGCGCCCGGCAGAGAGGCCTCTTTTAATTTTTTTCCATAGCACAGGGGAAAGCTCAAATCCTACCAGACGATCCAGTATTCGTCTTGCCTGCTGTGCATTTACAAGATCCAGGTCTATCCCTCGGGGAGATTGTATCGCATTAAGTATTGCGTTTTTGGTGATCTCTCTAAAAACAATGCGACGAGTTTTATCATCCTTAAGTTTGAGTTCTTCTTTCAAGTGCCAGGAAATGGCCTCACCTTCACGGTCATCATCACTGGCCAGAAAGATTAAATCAGAATCCTTTACCAGTTTTTTTAAATTAGAGATAACTTCTTTCTTATCAGAAGAAACAGCATAGGTGGGTTTAAAACCATTTTTGATATCAATAGCTTTATCATCTTTTGGCAGATCTCGTATATGTCCGTAGCTTGAGGCGACAACATAATCTTTACCTAAATATCCTTCTATGGTTTTCGCTTTGGCTGGTGATTCTACGATTACTAAGTTTTTGGGCATCTTACGCTTACTTTATAAGTCGGTTTTGAAATAAGTACGAACAAGGGTACTGATTGATTGTTGAGTTAAACTACATTTTAACAACTTTTTAAACAATAGATTGTAATATTCGCTGCAAATAAAAGGAATAGTTTTTTCATTAACATATACTTCAACAAATGGTTAAAAAATTGTTTTTAGGGCGTCATGCTGAATCTGCGGAAGCAGTTGCAGGTATCAAAGATATAGAAAGAGATCTTACTGCCAAAGGTTATCGGGATGCTCCTAGGGTTGGTAAATATCTTTTTGAACAAAATTTACTGCCAGATGCAGTGATCAGCAGTAATGCCCAACGTGCAAAAGCAACAGCCGAACTTATGGCTGAACAGCTTAAATACGAATTACATAAAATTGATTTTTCTGAGGATTTATATAATGCTTCAGTGAGAACGTTACTGCGTATTATTAATGAAGCTCAAAATACCTGGAGCAGTTTGATTTTGGTAGCTCATAATCCCGCCATTTCTTATCTGGCTGAGTATTTATCTCGAGAAAATATCGGCAGCATTGTACCGGGTGGTATGGTGATACTAAGTTTTGAAATAGTCAATTGGGAAGAAGTATCTGAAGCAAATGGGAAACTGGATTTATATATACAACCCGATCAGATTATTTTTTAACCCATAAAATTATGATTCTAAAATTACTGGTAAACGCTGTAGCAGTTTTCTTTGCCGCGTATTTACTTCAGGGAGTTGAAGTGAAAAACTTCTGGAGTGCTATCCTTACTGCAATTCTATTAGCCATTGTAAATGCAGTATTGAGGCCCATTATGGTTTTTCTGACCATTCCAGTGACTATCCTCACACTGGGTTTATTTCTTCTGGTGATCAATGCTCTCTTGCTTATGTTGGTAGACGCAATACTCCCTGGCTTGAAGATCAAAAACTTCTGGTGGGCACTCATTTTCGGAGTAGTTTTATCCATCATCAATGGAATACTTTCATGGTTAATCTTATAGACAGCTTTGGATAGTGATAAGGTAATTTTTCTCGCTAGAAACTTAGCAAGAGGTCTAATTTGGCTAACTGTATTAATCGGAGGCTTTTATCTTTTTAAAAAATATGTAGATATAGATTATCTTGTATGGCTCAAACCTGTGTATGACGAGCCTTACCTGGTTTATTTGATTTACTCCGTTTCTGAAATACTATTTGGTATCATTCCTCCGGAAATTTTCATGATGTGGGGACTCAGAAGTGGCCGTCTTGAAGATTATATTTATATCGTGCTTATTTTAGCAATCATTTCCTTTTTTGCAGGGGTGATTGGTTTTTTGATCGGTAGATATCTTGAACATACTCAGTTCTTTAAGCTTTTCAAAAACAAAATTTTTGGTAAATATGAAAAGTATCTATATTACTATGGCGCATTTATCATAATAGTGGCGGCTCTTACGCCTCTTCCTTTTTCAGGAGTAAGTATGTTGGTAGGAAGTGCAGAATTTCCTATGCGTAAGTACCTGATATTTGCTCAGGCGCGTTTTATTAGGTTTTTTGTCTATGCATATCTTATCTGGGAAGTAAATATGCTCTAGTATAAACTTTCTTACTTTACCATAGTTGTAAAAGCGTTCAGAATAATTTTGTGAATCTACCTAGTGAGTACCCTGCTAAGCAACCTGATGAGTAAACTCTTTGTATAGTACTGAGAGATAAATAATTAAGTATTTGTCAGGGAGACTACCAACTGATTATAAATTCCAGAGATATTTGTGTAATATCGATGTAGTAGGATAATAATAAATTACTATATTTAAATAACTGCGAATAATCTACATCAATTAAACTATGAAGGCTACTTTCTCTATTGCGATTCTCTCTTTGCTCTTTTTAGCAAGTTGTATGGGCTATAAAGAGTTTCCTGTTGAATCAGACTACAGTTATGAAGGAGATTTTAAAAGGTACAAGACTTTTAACTTTCTCGATACCAGAAGCTCAGGTCCAGATTCCAGTATTCAAAATCAAATCATAGAAGAATCTATCAAAGCCAGGATGGAATTACAGGGTTATGATTTCTCAGAAGAAGATCCCCGTTTACTGGTTTCTTACAAAATCTTTTATGATAGTCTGTTCTTTACTGGCTACGAACAGCCTGACCTTGAAATGTTTATTGAGTACGAAGAATCCATTGACAAGGATATGGATCCAGTGAAGTATAACCTTCGCCAGGGTACGCTTCTGGTACTGATTTATGATCGTGAGCGCAAAAAATCAATCTGGCAGGGGTATGCATCAGGCGTTTTTGGTAATCAGTATTTTAATGATAAACGATACCTACAGGGAGCAGTCCGGTCAATTTTTGATCAGTATAAAGTTTTTGCTGAAGGCTTTGTGGTAGAAAGGAAAAAGCTCCGGTAACACTGCTACATATCAAATTATCAGCCGGACCAAATTATTTTGGTCCGGTTTTTTTATGCTTAAACCTATCGTAAAACTTTATTAGTACCGCTGAATATTTCAGGTAAACTCAAATCAAGGATTGAATTAATTTTGCTGAAAAGTTGAGCAAAATAAAAAAAGCCGCATTTTATGCGGCCTCAATAATTATAATACCAACCTACTCCATTCATATACCCTCATCGTATCTCAAAATTTGTTCTCCCGATGATGTAATCGTCCGTATAAATTTCAATAGTATGGCGCCCTTCAGCATAATCACTCCCTTTTTCATACAAAAAGGTAAGTTCCTGCTGGGTATTATCAAATAATATTTCTTGCTTTTGGGTGAAGAAAACCTCTTTGCCATCCTTCATAAAAGTACCGGCACCTTTTGCCACATCAAATATTACATTTCCATCAGGATCAATCACGCGGACCATAATATCTTTTCCCTCTACGGGAGCTACGTCATTTTTTGCAAGATTAAACTTAAGCTGTAATTGTTCAATCTGATTATTACGGTAGCGATCTCTTTCTTTGGCATTACCTCTACCATTGATACCCATCACACTAATGTTTTCAGCTTTTAGCCTGGAGGCAACCTCTACCTTTTCTGAAAGTTGCTCGTTGTTGGTTTTAACTTCACTGATGGTTTTATTAAGTACCCTCTGGTCTTCTTTGAGCTCGGTATTCTCGGCATATAAGGCTTCATTAAGCTGTTTTAACTCTGCAATTTCAGCATCTTTTTTTATCAGTAGTTCTCTATATCCTTCTACGCGGTTTCTGATCTGGTCATAACGTTTTTGTGCTAACTGACCTTCATTTTGCAACTGCTCTTTTTCCTGCTCAAGGGTTTCTCTGATCAACCGTAGTTCTTCTACATCTTCACCTAATTTTTGCAGTTCTTCAATTTTTAGATTGAGCTCGTTGCTCATAGATTCAAGCTTGTTGTACGTCTCTTCCAGTTCTTCCTTGCTACTCTGTAGTTCAGTACCCATTTCCTGGTTATTTTGGTAATAAAGGAAAAGCGTAACTACATTTACCAGAAGCAACAAGCCAATAACAGTGATGAGAATAGTTCTATTTTTGGATCGTTGTTGCTCAGTCTGATTCGTTGACATAAATTGATATAGTTATTAGTTCTTCAATGTGTAAAAATAGTAAAATATTTCTTTCATACTTATGGTAGACAAGCTAGATGAAAATTACTGGTCTCAGCGTTACCTGAATGAGCAAACCGGCTGGGACATTGGACAGGCATCTCCACCCATTCGTCATTATGTTGACCAAATTAATCAAAAAAGCCTATCAATATTGATACCTGGAAGTGGCAATGCTTACGAAGCAAGTTATCTTTATAAAAAAGGCTTTTCCAAAACCTTTATTTTAGATATTTCAAAATTGCCCCTCAACAGATTTAAAGCACAAAATCCTGATTTTCCTGAGAATCAGATACTTCACCATGACTTTTTTACTTTAAATGGATCTTTTGATCTGATCATAGAACAGACATTCTTTTGCGCACTAAATCCTGAATTAAGACCTCAATATGTAGAAAAAATGCTCAATTTGCTAAAACCAGGAGGTAAACTGGTAGGTTTGCTTTTTGACGACCCTTTGTATCAAGATCATCCTCCCTTTGGTGGAAACAAACAAGAGTACCTATCTCTTTTTCAGTCCCGTTTTATTGTTAAAACTTTTGAAAAGTGTTACAATTCCATTGCTCCTCGTCAGGGCAGGGAGTTTTTTATGATCCTACAAAAACCTAAAAAGTGAGTAGATAATGTTGCTTTTTTTGGAGTGATTCAAAGAATAGCAAACCCGCATCAAACAAATCTATGCTGAGGCTAATCTCCTTTTTTTGGTAAATTTCATTCCAGGCTTTTTGCATTTCAGTTGACCAGTAAATGTCATCCAGAACAAAAATGCTTTGCTCATGCGATTTCTCCCTTAGGCATTCATAATAGTTGAGGGTAGGTTGATATTTATGGTTAGCGTCTAAATATGCAAAATCTACGTGCTGGCAATCGGACAAAACTTGCGGAAGCTTATCATCAATATTACCTTCTACCAGATGAATGTTTTTGAATTCCCATTTTTCAAACAACTGACGAGCTAAGCGGGCAGTCTCGGGGCAACCTTCAAAAGTATATATGTTAGCCTCAGGATGGGCGGCAGATAAGTATAAAGTCGTGATCCCCAAACTGCTACCTAACTCAATTATCGTTTTTGGTTTTTGATAAGATACCAGCCGAGACAGAAAACGACAAAATTTGGACCTGCTCAAACTGTGAGCTGCGATATTGCTTATTTTTCTGCTGTTTTGGGTAGACACCTGTGATTTGGCTCCCGGAGAGTTAGTGTTAATGGTACTATTATTTTTCAAATAACAGCTACGATAAAGCTCAATTTGATTGAATACTTGTTCAGGTTTATCCTGTAAGACAAGCTTCGTATAAAAATCATATACAAAGGGAGCATGCAGAGAATGCCTGTTTACTGCATAAAGCCAATGATACAAATACCCTTTAAGTAAAGAAATTCGGCTCAATTAATTAGATCTGTAGGGAGCAAGCATGCTAAAAGCAGGGATTGCAGCAAGAAAATTTTTGCCATCTACTACTCTTTCCATGAGGTAGGTACCGTGCATTTTACCGATACCTGATTTTAGATTGCATCCGGAGACATACTGGTGGGTATCTCCAGGTTCTAGTACAGGTTGTTTACCCACTACACCTTCACCATCTACTTCACGGGTAGGAAAACCGGCATCAGCAATAAACCAATGCCTTCTTAGTAACTTTACAGTATATTCACTGTTGTTCTCTATGGTAATGTGGTAAGTGAAAACATAGTGGTTTTGGGCAGGACTTGAATAGTCCGGCTGATATTCAGTAACTACAGTTACTTTGACACCATCTGTTACTTCGGTTACCATTTGTTCAATTTCTTTCTTTTTTACGGCTAAATATAGCTAATAGTTTAAAATAACCTAAAATGCAGATTTAATTCTTTATTTGATGGATGTAAAAATTGCCCCTTCATGGAAAAAGCACCTCAATGGTGAGTTTACCAAACCTTATTTTATAAGTTTGGTAGAGTTTGTTAAGGATGAGTATAGTAAGCATACTGTGTACCCCCCGGGAAAAGAGATATTCAGGGCCTTTGATCTTACAGGTTTTGACAATGTTAAAGTGGTTATTCTTGGTCAGGACCCTTATCACGGCCCAAAGCAGGCTAATGGGCTAGCATTTTCGGTTAGGGATGGATTGCAAATGCCACCGTCATTGGTCAATATTTTCAAAGAGATCAAACAGGAGTATGGAAAAGAGTTTCCGCCTTCAGGAAATCTGGAAAGATGGGCAAAGCAGGGGGTACTACTATTAAATGCTACCCTTACAGTAAGAGCAAAACAGGCAGGTTCGCACCAGAAAAAAGGATGGGAAGAGTTTACTGACTCAGTTATTCAACATATTTCTGAGGAAAAAGAGGACGTTGTATTTATGCTTTGGGGAGCCTATGCGCAAAAGAAGGGGGCTATCATTGATGAAAGCAAGCACTTAATACTAAAGTCACCACACCCTTCCCCTTTCTCGGCTGATAAAGGTTTTTTTGGAAATGATCACTTCAAAAAGGCGAACGAATTTCTTAAAGAAAAGGGTAAAGAGGAAATAGAGTGGTAAGAAAGCAGGTATTGAATTTTGTAAATTAGGGGTTGGAAATTTAATTCTCCAACCCCTAATCTCTTTATTCTATCAAATTAAACAGCCTATTCCAACGAATTTTGTCTAAGAAGCTGGCATTTGGGTCAATGGAAAGCCAGATAAAAAAAGCTTTACCAACAATATGATCCTCAGGCACAAAACCCCAGAACCGTGAGTCTTCAGAATTATGACGGTTGTCACCCATCATAAAGTAATAATTTTGTTTGAAAGTATATTCATTAATCTCCTGGCCGTCAATGTACAGCTTACCATCCCGCTTCTCTACGTTTTCATTTCCCTCGTAATGTTCTATCACAGTTGCATATTTGGCAATATTACCTTCATCCAGAGTAACGGTCATCCCTTCAGCAGGAACCTCTAAAGGCCCAAAAAAGTCAGCATTCCAGGGAAAAAGGCTGGCGTCAGGATAAATTCTTGGATTCACCTGGTCTTCATTGTAAGCAGCTGAATGTACCGCATTAACAAAAGGAAGCTTTGCAAACTCATCAGCAATCTCCGGAGTACATAATACAATGTAACCACCTTGCGTGAGGTTGTATTCCCACACTTCCAGATTGTCAAAAACACGGTCGTTAATTACCTCATCCGTGGCAATAAAGTACCTGAATTGAGCGCCTTCTGGAGCCTCAACAGTTTGTCCGTTCACTACTACCTGACGATCTTGCACCTCAACTACATCACCGGGAAGGCCGATACATCTTTTAATATAATTGGTCTTGAGGTCAGTAGGATGCTGAAATTCTACCGGGTAATTAAAAACCACCACATCATTTCTTTTCACATCTGAAAAACCTGGCAGGCGAAACTGAGGTAGTTGTATCCAGTCCACATAAGATGGAATATCTGTGCCCCAGATGGTCTGATGTGTCAGTGGAACTTGTAGTGGAGTCTTGGGTGTACGTGCACCATAATGCATTTTACTTACAAAGAGGAAGTCACCTACCAACAATGATTTTTCCATGGAAGGTGTAGGTATAGTAAATGCCTCCAGAAAAAGCCAGCGAATGATTGTAGCAGCTACTACAGCAAAAACGATTGCGTCAACCCACTCTCTGGTTTTGGATTTGGGCTGCTTATGCTTAGGGGATTCGGTGGTAGTTTCCGTAGTATCTTGTTCTTTTTTCTTGAGAAATGTCGCCATAGGAATTGATTCAGAACGAACTGTTATATTTCAGACTAACGCTGATTAAAATCAAATAATGCCTCTAAAGATAATTAATTAAAATTTGATGAAATCATCCATACTTAAAATTCCCTTTTTGTTTTGAAGCCATTCAGCCACTAAGACTGCGCCCAGTGCAAAGCCTTCTCTGCCATGGGCGGTATGTTTGATTTCAATATCGTCAATTTCAGAATGGTATTTTACAACATGTGTACCAGGTACATCACCTTCCCTCTCTGAGGTTATAGGTATATTCTTTTCAGTGGAATTTCCACTTTCATCTACCAAATACCAGTCATTTTTTTGAGTGAGTTCTTTTAGCATACCTTCAGCCAGGGTAATAGCAGTACCGCTGGGAGCATCTTTTTTCTGGGTATGATGAATTTCTAGCATTGATGGCTCGTAATCGGGATAAACATTCATCATTTTGGCTAAAAATTGATTCAGTCTGAAGAAAATATTTACACCAATACTAAAATTGGAAGCATAGAAAAATGTACCGTTATTTTCAATACAATAGTCTTCAATGGAAGATTTTTCTTTAAGCCAACCTGTAGTGCCGGAAACCACTGGGATATTGTTTTTCAGACAGTAACGGATATTTGCTGGTGCAGCTTCAGGCTGAGTAAACTCTATAGCCACATCTATATTTTGAGGTGATAGTTTGTTTAGCACTTCCTCCCGATGATCAACGTCAACTTTTTCAATGATTTGATGGCCCCGGTGCACAGCAATCTTTTCTATAGTCTTGCCCATTTTACCATATCCGAGGATAAGAATATTCATGCTTATTGTATTTTTAATTTGAATGAAAAACCCAAAGCGGGTACAAAACTACCACCGCCTCCTGAGTACGAAAGAAACTGACCTAAGGAAGGCTGCAGGTCCATACTCAGTTCTTCACTGACATCAAACTCAATCAGATGAGCATCTACAATAGCTTCCATGATTTGCAAAGCATAAGCACCAGCGAGGAGGATATATATAAAATCACGTTGCCTGCGGCTGCTTTCAACTGCATTAGTTATTGACCTTAAATTACTTCCACCTATAGCATCTTGCAACGGATTCTCTTCAGGTAATCCGTTCTCGAGAGCAATATTTGCTCTACGGAACACAAGATATTGGTCATTATACCAAGTAGTAAACCATCCCAAGGTAATAAATGTGCCATAGACAATAGGGACTTTCCAGTAGGAACCATTGTAAATTTGACCTAGACCAGGAAGTGCTGCTGCATAAAGAGCGGCTTTTCTGGGAATCTTTTTTTGGTTACGGCTACTGAAAATTACCACAGAATCAGAATCAGCGTTATCACCTTCCAGGTCTATTCCAATTAAAGCCTGGTCATTTAATTCAATGGTATCCTTCTTGATGATGGTTGGGTCAGACTCTTCGTCTTCCTCCACCTGTGCCAAAACATCAATAGCAGAAGCCAATGTTAAAAGTAAAGCCCCAATAAACAGGGTGCTAATTTTAAGCCGCATAAAGCTTATACCTCTAAAAGTTCAAGAATTCTGTTAAGATCATCAGCGGATACATAGGGTATTTTTATCTCTCCTTTGTTTTTCCCGCTGGAACGAATCTGTACGCGGGTTCCAAAATGGGAAGAAAGCTTAGTTTGTAACTGACGAATCTGGTAAGCTGCTTCGGGATTTTCTTCTTCCTTGGCAGGCTTTTCCTTTTTCCTGGGCATGGATAACTCTCTGACGAGAGCCTCCACTTTTCTTACGGAAAGATCGTCATTGATGGTTTTTTCAAATATATGCAGTTGCTGGTCTACATTATCAACATTGATAATAGCGCGTGCATGCCCCATAGAAATACGATTATCACGTAAAGCGGCCTGTATATCGGGCGGAAGTTTTAGTAAACGCAGATAGTTATTCACTGTAGAGCGGTTTTTGCCCACTCTTTCGCCCAATTGTTCCTGACGAAGATCGCATTCAGAAATTAACCTTTGGTAGCTCAAGGCAATTTCTATAGAATTAAGGTTCTCACGCTGAATATTCTCAATAAGGGCCATTTCCAGCATTTGCTGATCATTGGCCAACCTGATATAGGCGGGTATTTCGTTAAGACCAGCTATTTTTGAAGCCTGAACGCGTCGTTCACCAGAGATAATCTGATAACGATCATTACCCATCTGGCGTACTGTTATGGGCTGGATAATGCCCTGTACCTTAATGGATTCTGCTAACTCCTCCAGAGCAGCCTGATCAAAGTCTGTTCTGGGCTGAAAAGGGTTAACGTCTATTTTATCTAATCCAATTTCATTGATACTACTAACTTCCTTTACTGCCTGTTCTTTACGACTTGAGTCAGAATCCTCTAATAAGGCTCCTAGTCCACGGCCTAAAGCATTTTTTCTCTTAGGATTTTTGCCTGTCATCTTTTTGCTATTCATTCCTCTTCACTAAACAATACTAAATGGTGATTCCGTTTTTCTCTAAAATTTCTCTTGCCAGATTTAAATAGCTGGTGGCTCCTTTACTTTCTGCGTCATGCACTATGGTAGGTATGCCAAAGCTTGGAGATTCACTGAGCTTAATATTGCGCGGTATCAGTGTTTTAAATACCATTTGTTGAAAATGGTTATTCACTTCCTCCACTACCTGATTGGATAATCTTAAGCGCACATCATACATTGTAAGCAATATACCCTCAATTTCTAGTCCGGTATTAAGCCTGGTCTGTATTATTTTAATCGTATTAAGAAGTTTGCCCAAACCTTCCAAAGCATAATATTCACATTGAACAGGAATAATGACAGAGTTGGCAGCAGTGAGCGCATTAATTGTGATCAAACCTAATGAGGGCGAACAATCAATAATTATGAAATCATAGTCTTCCTTAATGGGTATGAGCGCTTCACGCATACGTGTCTCCCGACTGTCCAAACCAACCATTTCTATTTCAGCACCTACCAGATCAATGTGAGAAGGTAATAAATAAAGGTAGCTTGTATCAGTGTCAACGATCGTTTCTTTAACATCAATATCATCTACCATGCATTCGTAAATACTATTTTCTATTTCCTTAGGGTTGAAGCCTAGACCAGAAGTAGAGTTTGCCTGCGGGTCAGCATCAACCACCAGCGTTTTATATTCCAGTGCCGCCAGGCTGGCCGCTAAGTTAATAGCACTTGTTGTTTTTCCTACCCCTCCTTTTTGATTAGCGATTGCTATAATTTTGCCCATTGAACGTATTGGCTAGGTTAGTAATATGAATAATATGAGTGATTAATTAACTTTTTTCTTTTAATTTGTACTTAATCAATCAGTTAGCTAAGTTTTTCATAAATATAAAGGAAAAGATATGCAAACATATCGTTCCATTAACTATGGTTTTCAGTACTAAATATGACTTAAATTTATTTAATTTGGGACTGAAATTAAACGTGATCAGTCACAAATATAAAAGTTTAATTCTTAAAAAATAACCTAAGTTATCAGTCCTCTTTAAGTGTGACAATAGACTAATTCTAAGTGGGTTTTGAGCTGTTTTTTTCTTTTCTATCTATACTTTTTACCTGATGCATCTTCTTCGTGTAAATGACAATGAGCTAGCCCGGGAGTTTGTAGAACTACCACATCGTCTGCATCGACAAGCGAGAAGGTTTTCCAGAGCTCAGCAAAAGCATATTCTGGCCCTTATCAAACGAAAAGATTCCTTTTTTGAACAAGAAGGAGAGGCTGAGTTCTGGATACTAGCCAATTTTCGTGGTGAGACAATAGGGAGAATAGCGGCATTTGTTTTTAAGAACTCTTCTCAAGGCTACGTTGGTCTATTTGATTGTATTAATCATTTAAAAGCAGCCTCTATGTTATTTGACCAGTGCAAAACATGGCTACAAAAGTTTGAAATCAAGACTATGGAAGGCCCGTTCAATACCATGCCCTTTCAGCTTGAAGGCCTGGCCATGGACAATAAATTGCAGCAATCTGTACCCTTTGTAAATATACAATCCATTTTTTTTACAGATTTATTTGAATTTTATGGCTTTAAAAACTTCAGAACTCAGCAATTATTAAGTTTTGAAGGTGGAAAAAAAATAATAACTCACTCTGGAGTCAATAATTTTTCAGATGATGCTGACTACGAGGTATTAAAAGTTGATAAAACCAACATCACTCGTGCTACCAAAGCCATTGTTGAAGTTTATAGTGCTGTAAAAGGCCAAAAAACCCATTTAGGTTCGGAAAATGATTTATTACCATGGCTAGCGGCTTTAGTTAATCAACATTTGCCGCCTTTGATTTGGGTGGTCTACCACAAAAGTGAGGCAATTGCTTTTATTATCAATGTGATGATTGATACTCCCCAAGAGATTACTGATAATGAAAAGCTTACAATCTGGCAACAGATAACTTTAAGGTTTGCTCCCCAACATAAATCATTGCTCAATCTAGGCCTGTATGTTGTTCCTAATTACAGTGATCAAGAAATAGAAAAAAGACTGTTGAAATTGCTGGAAGATACTATTGAAAAGGATTCCTCCTATAAATTTGATCAGTTTCTAATTATTGATAAATATCTTAGTAATATCCCGTCAGTTTTAAATGATGGAGTAATTATTGATAAATTTGTGAAGTTCAAGTATAAATTTGATCAAGAGCCATTGATTGGTACTTTTGCGAAGTCAAAAATTATATCTCCCGAATAGCGGGATTTTTTTCATTTGCTAAACCAAATTTTATGAGCTTATTATCCATTGGAAGTGTTGCGTTTGATCAAATTGAAACTCCCTTCGGAAAATCCGACAAAATCATTGGAGGTTCAGGTACTTACATTGCACTTGCTTCATCATATTTTACAGAAAAGACAAAATTGGTTGGGGTAGTAGGAGAAGACTTCCGGCAGGAAGATATTCATATGATGCAGCAACATGGCATTGATACTGAAGGGATACAGATAAAAAAAGGTGAAAAATCTTTTTTCTGGTCTGGTCGCTATCATGCTGATCTTAATACACGCGATACTCTGGTAACCGAACTTAATGTATTGGGTGATTTTGACCCTGTGATTCCGGATAGTTACCAGGATTGTGAATATCTGATGTTAGGTAATTTGACTCCATCGGTCCAAAAAACAGTTATTGAACGTTTGCAGAAGCGCCCCAAGCTAATTGCCATGGATACTATGAATTTCTGGATGGAAGAGATGTTCATCAAAGAGCTAAAAGAGGTGATGACTATGGTGGATGTAATGTCTATCAATGATGAAGAGGCGCGTTTACTTTCCGGAGAATATTCTTTGGTAAAAGCAGCCAAGAAGATTCGTGAGATGGGCCCCAAATATCTTATTATTAAAAAAGGAGAGCATGGAGCCCTGCTTTTTAGTGATGAACAAATCTTCTTTGCCCCCGCACTTCCATTAGAGGAAGTATTTGACCCCACTGGCGCAGGTGATACTTTTGCCGGAGGATTTATCGGACACCTGGCCAGTACAGGTGATATCAGCTTTGAAAATATGAAGAGAGCTGTAATCTATGGCTCTGCAATGGCTTCTTTCTGCGTAGAAAAATTTGGTCCGGAAAGACTCATTGGCTTAAAAGCTGATGATTTAGAGGAGAGAGTTCAGGAGTTTATTGACCTGGTCCAGTTTGAAATAGAATACAACTAATTTTATTTAAGCATATACTATTTCATAACCAGAGGTGGCTTCTTGCCACCTTTTTTTGTATCCTCTCGTAAAAGCAAAAAACTTGAGTTTTGATTTTGAGCTATTTGCAAAAGAGATTCAATCTGAAAATTTCTCTATATTTTCTAAACACATTTTTAGATTATTGATTAATATCAGAGTTACTGATAAGCTCATTTTTATGATACAGGAAGAAAATACAATTGTTTCCGAAATTGCTAACTCCTTAGAGATCCGTATAGAAAATAAATATCAGGCAGTAAGATCCCAGTCAGAAAAACTGTGTGAACCGCTGAAAACTGAAGATTATGTGGTTCAGCCAATCCAGGATGTAAGTCCTCCGAAATGGCATCTGGCACATACTACCTGGTTTTTTGAGCAGTTTATTCTCAAGGCCTACAAAAAAGATTATCAGATCTTCAACAATGCCTATAATTACATCTTCAATAGCTATTATGAAAGTATGGGGGAGAAGATGCTCCGGGATCATCGCGGAAACATGACGCGCCCTTCTACGGAAGATGTATATCAATACAGAGCCTATGTAGACCAGCAAATGTTGGAATTGCTTAACAGTTCACAATTTAACACCGAGCTTGAGCAATTGACAGAACTGGGTTTAAATCATGAGCAGCAGCATCAGGAGTTACTAATAACAGATATTAAATACATCTTAGGGAGTAATCCTTTATTTCCATCTTACTTACAGTCAACTCAATCATCAATAAATACAAGCAATATTCAAAAGCAGGAGTACATTGAGTTTGACGAAGGTGTTTATTCCATAGGTTTTGAAGGAAATGGATTTCACTATGACAATGAAGAAGGTCGTCATAAGGTATATTTGCATAATTTTAGAATACTTAACCGGCTGATTACCAACGGAGAATATCTCGCATTTATGGATGCAGGGGGGTATGAAAATTATGACCTATGGCTGGCAGATGGTCGTGATTTTGTAAGTCTACATCATATTAAAGCGCCCTGTTACTGGCATAAGATAGATGGCGAATGGCATCATTATACTTTACATGGTCTTCAAAAAATAGATTTGGATGCACCTGTTACGCATGTCAGTCATTATGAAGCAGATGCTTTTGCCCGCTGGCAGAGTAAGCGTTTGCCTACTGAACAGGAATGGGAAACTGTAAGTCAATTAGCCAGGTATGACCAAGACTTACACCTTCTTCACAAAGCAAATTTTGTTGAGTCTAACCTATACCACCCTCAGGCCCTACAGGCTGAGGGTAATGGTAAAATACCTGCTCAGATGATGGGTGATGTATGGGAATGGACACAGAGTGCTTATCTTCCTTATCCCTTTTACAAGAGAGTAGAAGGAGCTTTGGGAGAGTACAATGGCAAATTTATGAGCAATCAAATGGTACTCAGAGGAGGTTCGTGTGCTACTCCTGAAAGCCACATCAGGACTACCTATCGTAATTTTTTTCAGCCGGATAAAAGGTGGCAGTTTACCGGTATTCGTTTAGCAGAACATTTTTAGATGAAAGAGCATAATTCAAACAACGATATTTTAGAACCCAAAAAAAATAATTCTATACCCAATGAGGTAAGTGGTTTTGACAAAAGCTTTGCTGAAGATGTAAAATCAGGGCTTCAAGCTGAACAAAAATACCTTTCATCTAAATATCTCTATGATAAGAAAGGGGATGCCATATTCCAGCAGATTATGGATATGGAAGAGTATTACCCTACCCGATGTGAGTATGAAATTTTTGAGATGCATAAAGCTGAAATGCTCAAGTATTTCAGTGAACAGGTTAAGCAGTTTGACCTGATTGAGTTTGGTGCCGGGGATGGGATGAAAACAAAAGTCTTGCTAAAACATTTTTTGCAGGAAAAAGCACACTTCAATTATGTACCCATTGATATTTCAGCCAATATTGTCAAAACGCTGACGAGCGATCTCTATGAAAATATGCCTGATTTATCAGTAAAAGGAATATGTGATGATTACTTTAGCGCTTTTGATAAACTTGAAGCAAGTGAAGAAGAAACAAGAAAGGTAGTACTTTTTTTAGGGGCTAACATTGGAAACTTCAACCCGCAAGAAAGTATCACCTTCCTCAAAAAAGTTGCATCTTATTTTAGTCCGGGAGATCGGCTACTGATTGGTTTTGATCTCAGAAAAGACCCACAACGTATTCTTGATGCTTATTTTGATAAACATGGCATTACAAGATCTTTCAAGCTTAACCTCCTTGAAAGAATCAACCGAGAATTAGGTGGAAACTTTGATGTTGATAAATTTCAATACTTTCCAATCTACGATCCAATTGAGGGGGCAATCAGGAGTCACCTGGTAAGTAAAGTAGAACAGGAAGTTTATATCAAAGCACTGGACGAAAGCTTTCACTTTGAGGCTTGGGAGGCTATGTTCATGGAACGTTCTCAAAAGTACAGCGTGTCAGAAATTTATCAAATGGCTGAAAAAGCTGGATTTCGTTGCCTTCACCATTTTTACGATAGCAGAGAATATTTTACTGACTCTTTATGGACATTGGCTTAACAATAATAAATTAGCGGAAAATTGATGAGCTATGCTTAATAGAAGGCCCCGTAGAAATCGCAAATCTGCTCTAGTGCGCAATTTGGTGCAGGAAAGCAAAGTTAGCCTGGAGGATTTGATCTTACCGCTATTTCTGATTGAAGGAGATAATAAAAAAGTTCAGGTTTCCTCTATGCCTGGTATTTACAGATATAGTTCAGACCTATTGATGGAAGAAATTCAATCCTGTATCAATTTAGGGCTACATACTTTCGCCCCATTTCCCTCTATTAGCGACTCCCTGAAGAACCCGATGGCTACTGAAAGCCATAATCCCGATGGCTTATATATATCAACGATCAGAAAGATAAAAGAAAATTTTCCTGACGTCTGTCTGATTACAGATGTGGCGATGGATCCTTACAGTTCAGATGGGCACGATGGTATTGTTAAGGATGGAAAGATTCTCAACGACGAAACACTGGAAGTACTTGGGAAAATGGCAATAGCTCAGGCAGAAGCAGGTACAGATATTTTAGGACCATCTGATATGATGGATGGTAGGGTAGGCTACTTACGGAATGTTTTGGATGAACATGGTTTTACAGAAGTGTCTATCATGTCTTATACTGCCAAATATGCCAGTGCTTTTTATGGACCTTTCCGTGACGCATTGAACTCCGCCCCCAAAGCAGGTGACAAGAAGACCTATCAAATGAACCCGGCCAATAGAGCGGAAGCCCTGATTGAAGCTGATCTTGACGTGGAGGAAGGAACTGATATCATGATGGTGAAGCCCGCCATTCCTTATCTGGATGTAATCAGATTGCTGAAAGATAATTATGCATTACCAATTGCTGCATACCATGTCAGTGGTGAGTATGCGATGATCAAAGCCGCTGCGGAAAAGGGCTGGCTTGATGAAGAAAAATGTATGCTGGAAGCACTTACCTGTATTAAGAGAGCAGGCGCAGATATTATACTTACCTATTTTGCCAAAGACTTTGCCCGCTGGCAGCATAAGTAGTCTATCAGCCCCTTTTTGGATGATTATAAGTATACGTGCTTTAGTTTAATGTTTTTTTATTTTTCCTATCAACTTATTGTAAATTGCGCCATCATTCACCAAAAAAGGCAAAAAGTTGAAAGGAGAGTTCACAACCGTACAGACCGCCCTTGACCTGGGCTTGTTAGAAGAAGAATACCAAAAAATCAATGAAATTTTAGGGCGTACACCAAACTTCACTGAGTTAAGTATTTTCGCAGTGATGTGGTCAGAACATTGTTCTTATAAAAACTCTATTGTCTGGCTTAAGAAACTTCCTAAATCCTCAGAGCGAATGCTCGCCGAAGCAGGGGAGGAGAATGCAGGTTTGGTAGACATCGGAGATGGTCTGGCCTGTAGTTTCAAAATAGAATCTCACAATCACCCTTCCGCTATTGAACCCTACCAGGGAGCGGCTACCGGTGTAGGTGGTATCAACCGTGATATTTTTACCATGGGTGCCCGGCCAATCGCCCAGCTCAACTCCTTACGGTTTGGAGATCTGAGTAACAAAAAGACCCAATGGTTGCTGAAAGGTGTAGTAAAAGGCATTGGGGATTATGGAAATGCATTCGGTATTCCTACAGTTGGTGGAGAACTTTATTTTGATCCCTGCTACCAGGTGAATCCACTAGTAAATGCATTTTCAGCAGGGATTGTGGAAACAGACAAAACTGCATCTGCTATTTCTTATGGAGTTGGTAATCCCGTGTTTATCGTAGGGTCTGCTACCGGAAAGGACGGAATCCACGGAGCGGCTTTCGCTTCTAAAGATATCAGCGAAGATTCTTTAAATGACTTACCATCGGTACAGGTAGGTGATCCTTTCCAGGAAAAACTGTTGCTGGAAGCTAGCCTTGAAGTAATTGCATCCGGTGCAGTTGTCGGTATCCAGGATATGGGAGCGGCAGGGATTATTTGTTCTACTTCAGAAATGAGCGCCAAAGGAGCGCATGGCATGGATATCTGGCTAGACAAAGTGCCACTGAGACAAGAAGGTATGCTCCCCTTTGAGATTCTACTTTCTGAATCTCAGGAAAGAATGTTAATAGTGATTAAAAAAGGCAAAGAGCAGGAAGTTCTGGATATTTTCAAGAAGTGGGATCTTAACTGTGCGCAAATAGGAGAAGTTACAGATAATAAGATACTCAAATTTTATCAGGACAATACTTTAGTAGCTGAGGTTCCGGCGCATGATCTTGTATTGGGAGGAGGGGCTCCAGTCTATCATAGAGAATACAAAGAACCAGCTTACTTTCAGGAATTTAAAAAGTTTAATCCTGATTCCATTCCTCAGCCTGATTATGTAGAAGTTGCTAAATTTTTATTAAGTCATCCAAACATCGCTTCACGACAATGGGTAGCTGAGCAGTACGATTCTATGATTGGTACCAGCACTACTACGACCAATGCTCCATCAGATGCGCCAGTAGTTAGAATTAAGGGTACTAAAAAAGCTATTGCAATTACTGTAGATTGTAATGGACGTTATGTGCATGCCAATCCTGAAGAAGGCTGTGCGATAGCAGTAGCTGAATCAGCCAGAAATATTGTATGTGCAGGTGGCGAACCCGTAGCTATTACCAACTGTCTAAACTTCGGAAACCCTTATAACCCTGAAGTCTACTGGCAGTTTGTAAAGGCAATCATGGGGATGAAAAAAGCCTGTGAGAAATTTAATACGCCCGTTACCGGTGGCAATGTCAGCTTTTACAATCAGTCTAATGATGGTGGAGCGGTATTTCCTACACCGGTAATAGGAATGCTGGGGCTACTTGATCATTATGACAAGAAAATGACAATGCATTTTAAAAATGAGAACGATCAATTGTACTTGCTTGGCAAAGTAAATGATGATATTGCTTGTTCAGAATATCTCTATAGTTATTGCAAAGTCAAATCTTCTTCCTCTCCATATTTTGACCTTGAGGAGGAGTACAAAGTACAGGCAGCTATCAAAGAACTTATCAAGCAAGACATGATAGTCTCAGCACATGATATTTCTGATGGAGGCTTGTTCGTAACTTTAGCTGAATCAGCCCTCACAGGCAATTTAGGCTTTAATATCAATACTGACCCGTCTATTAGAAAAGACGCGTTTCTGTTTGGAGAAGGGCAGGGTAGGATAGTGGTAAGTGTGAATGAAGTACAGATAGAAAGTCTGGAGTCTACATTAACATCACTTTCTGTTCCATTTCAGCGCATTGGAAATGTAGTGTCGGACGTTTTTATGATAGATCAAGAAGTGGTTATGAATCTGGATGAAGCAAGTACATTATATAGCAACACATTGGCGTCATTTTTGAGATAATGCTGCTAAGATTTATAATTTTTTAAATAATTATTACATGTCTTATCTAACTCCTTTCAAAAGGGCCCTAGTAGATTAGTCAAGTTGTTATATCTAAATAATTTATTATTTCATTTTTTGACGCTTTATTTATATTAATATTTAAATAATTATAGAAAAAATGTAATTTTTTAAGTCAAAAAATTTTCAAATGAATATTTAATGACTATTTTTGTGTTAAATAGATAAAAATAATTAAATAATATATTACTTGTGTATAACTTTTTCCGAATGAAAAAAAGAAATCTCACGTTACAGTTTATAGGCATAATGATGATAATCATCAGTTTGTCCGGCTGTTATTCAAGTAAGGAGCTTATTTATCTACAAAATGATGAGTTTAATAAGGAGTATCCCACTTCAATAAAAAACAAGCGACCAGAATATAGGATTCAAATCAACGATGTGTTACAAATAGATGTACGTAATCCAGATCCTACTACTACAGCATTATTTTCTAAAAATGAAGGACAGATTGTAAATGGTAATGTTAATCCGGCTTATTTATACCTGGCGGGTTACTCAGTAGATGATAATGGGAACATTAATATTCCAATTGTTGGGACTGTAAAAGTTGATGGTTTGACGGTAAATGAAGCTGAAACGTTGGTACAGACAGAGATTGATAAATACTTGAATAATGCATCTGTAGAAGTAAAATTAGTTAGTTTTAAAGTATCAGTCTTAGGAGAGGTAAGAAACCCCGGATATTACCTTATATACAATGGGCAGGCCAATATTCTGGAAGCCTTGGCAATGGCTGGGGATATCACGCAATTTGGCAGTAGAGATGAGATTAAGTTGATTCGCCAAACAAGCGAGGGTTCTGAGGTCATTTTATTGGACATGCGGGATTCAGAGTTGATGAACTCTAAGTATTTCTTTTTGTTACCTAATGATGTATTATATGTAGAGCCGAACAAGGAACAGATAAAAAGATCAAATTTGGAGCCTTTAACTATAGTATTCTCGGCTCTCACCACTTTAGCATTATTTGTTAATGCATATGTGAACATTAGAAATAACACTCCTTAGAAATCACTAATATTCTTAACAATGGAAAATATTAAAAAAGTAAATGAAGGTAGCGCTGATATTTTACCATTACTTTATAAAATAAAGTCAAAATGGTATTGGTTCCTGTTTAGTTCTCTATTCTTTCTTATCATTGCCGTCGTTTACAGTCAATTTTCAGAAAAGAGATACGCAGTACAAGGAAGTATCCTCTTTGAAGATAGAGAGAGAGGTTCTACAGAGGTTGGTGAACTTTTAAATCAGAACACCCAGACCAACGCTAGAGATGAGGGCAAAATTGCACTTACTAATGAAATAGCCAAGCTAACATCTGATAGGATGATAAGCGTAGCATTGGAAGGACTTGATTTTAAAGTATCTTATTTTACAGTTGAAAAGTTCTGGCCTTCCTTCATGAAAGAGTCCTGGCTTAATGAGAGATATAGTGATTTTCCAGTTAAAATAAAAGTAGACAGTACGAAATATCAACTCGTAGGCGTACCATTATTTATTTCATTTGTTTCTGAGGATGTTGTCAAAATTGAAGCATATGGGGAGGAAGTCCGAGCCTACAATTTTTCTACGAATGAGTATTCTGGAATCATACCAGAAGTTTCTTTTTCTGAAAATGTAAAATTAGGTAATACACTTGAGACAAAATATCTAAATATTACTGTTGAAGCTGATCCTAATTCAATGTTGAGTCAGGAAGATTATGATCTAGCTTTCAAAATTAATGCGCATAAAGCTTTAGTGGAGAGCTACAAAGCTAAGTTGACGGCAACACCTGTAGATGAAATGAACCAGAATGCCAGAGTGGTTAATCTCAATATGGAGATTAATATACCTTCCAAAGGTGAAGCCTTTATCAACTCTTTGATTGATGCCTATGCAGGTAATGTTCTGGCTAAGAAAAATTTAAAAGGTGAAAATTCAATTGATTTTATCAATAAAAGGATTGCTGTACTTTCTGATTCTTTAAAAAATGCTGAAATGGCGCTACAGCAGTTCAAATCTTCATCTAGCTTGTTAGATGTAGATTATGCCAAAAATAGTATTTATAATCGTTTGGACAGA
Organism: Catalinimonas locisalis; assembly: GCF_038039535.1. Lineage (NCBI taxonomy): Bacteria > Pseudomonadati > Bacteroidota > Cytophagia > Cytophagales > Catalimonadaceae > Catalinimonas > Catalinimonas locisalis. The sequence continues at coordinate 72,785 of NZ_JBBPHP010000030.1, forward strand.
TTAGAGCAGGAAAAAGCTACTGTGGATGATCAGTTATCATATTATCAGAATACCCTCAGGTCTCTCAACAATGAGTCTCAAGCTGATAAAATTGTAGCGCCTGCTGCTGTGGGTATATCTGATCCGATTTTTAATCAATTGGTTAATAATTATATACAGCTAAGTACTCGTTTGCAGCAAATGAAGTATAATGCAACTGACTCAAACCCGTTAGTGACTCAACTGGAGAGAGATGTTGCAGACCTGAGACAAGCTATAAAAGACAATATATCTGGTATCATTTCTTCATTGTCTACTACTCAAAGCAGGCTCAATAGAGATATTTATCAGGCAAGAGCTGAAGCTAACTCACTGCCTCAAAATGAAAGGCAACTTACAGTTTTGGAGCGTGATTACGAATATTATAAGGAGAAGTACAATGCAATGATGGAGAAGAAAGCAGAAGCAGAAGTAGTATTAGCTACGAATACTACCAATGTGGAAACAATTGAACGTGCGGAGGTGCAAGGTAATGGTCCGGTTTGGCCAAAACCTATGTTGTTTATGTTTGCTGCTATTATTCTTGGTCTTAGTTTTCCTTTGGCATTCATCGTAGTATCAGATTATTTGGATAATAGGGTGAGTGATAAGGACGAACTTGAAAGCAAAACTAAAGTACCTTTGCTGGGCATGATCGCAAATGGTCCGAAAGATGCCGGAGTAGTATTAAAGAAGTATCCAAACTCTGCCATTGCTGAATCATTCAAGTTTGTAAGAATTAACCTGCAATATTTTCATCAGGATAATAACCATCAGGTGATAGGAATAACTTCATCAATTAGTGGTGAAGGAAAAACCTTCTGCTCTGCTAACATTGCGGCTACATTTGCTGATTCTGGAAAACGTACCCTGCTTGTTTGTGGTGACTTGAGAAAACCACGCATACACGAATATTTTGATCTGAAAGGACCAGGGCTTACAGATTATTTACAAGAATTTGCCACTTTAGACAATGTTATTCAACCTACAGAGTTTCGTAACCTTGATGTAATAGCTCCAGGCTCACCTCAAGATGATCCTACGAAAATGTTTGAGTCACCCAATGCGCAAAAGCTATTTGATGCTTTGAAACAACGCTATGATAAAATAATTGTTGAGACGCCTCCGATTGGTTATGTGGCAGATTACTTTGTCTTAATCAATCACTTTGATATTAATTTATTCGTAGTTCGTTATAAGTATACCAATAAAAATATACTGGTGGGAATCAACGATCTGTATAAAAATAATAAGATAAAAAATCTATATCTATTATTTAACGATGTCAAACACAGCGGAGAATATGGATATGGGTATTTAAGTAACGACAAAGGTTATTATACGAAGACCAAGAAAAAGGCTTTAAAAAATCCCTTTTCTTAATTCAAAAAATAGGGAAATAGACTTTAGAAAACTGTTTCCCTATTTTTTTGTTTTTTTTCAAATGTAATTATTCAAACTTTTTATATAAATAAAATTTGTATTGGTTTTGAATTTCTTGATTAATGAGTAAAGATATTTTTGACAAGGTTTTATATATAGCACCTCATTATAAGTATTGGAAGGGTGGGATTTCTGCAGTTATTGTAGAGTATAAGAATTCAATCAAAAATTTTCATTACTTACCAAGTACAACATCTGCCAATATATATCTTACCACACTTTCATTCCCATTTCTTGTCCTTGTTTTTGCGGCCAGATTGATGATCAGTAGAAAGATTAAGATCGTCCATATACATGGTGCATCAAAGGGGAGTTTCTACAGAAAATTTATTTATTTCTTCCTGGCCAAAAAGCTTTTTAAAAAAAAAGTAGTATATCATATCCATGGTGCTGGATTTCATCTCTTTTATCAGGGTGCATCATCATTTATCCGTAGAGGGGTTAGGTATATGATAAATGAATCAGATACTCTAATAGTTTTGTCAAATTGGTGGAAAGAATTTTTTAGTGGAGAGTTTAAACCTAAGAGAATTAAAATTGTACCTAATATTGTTGCAAATCCTTCAAAAACATTATCTAATATCAATAGTTTTTCAAATGTTGAAAACGATAAAAACTTAGAGAAAAAAGTAAATTTACTTTTTTTAGGTAGAATTGGGGACAGGAAAGGTATATTTGATCTGTTAACAGTGCTGACTGAAAACCTGAGCTTTTTCAAAGAAAAATGTCATTTGAAGATAGGTGGAGATGGTGATATTAATAAGCTTTTGGAAGTTATTCGTACAAACCAGCTTTCAGAAGTTGTTGAATATATAGGCTTTGTTCAGGGAGAGAAAAAGATTAAAGTATTAAACGACACAGATATATACATACTTCCATCTTATAATGAGGGGCTTCCAATTTCAATTTTAGAAGCAATGTCATTTGCCAAGCCAATTATTTCTACTACTGTTGGAGGTATACCAGAAATTGTCAATGATCAATACAATGGAATATTATTTGAGCCAGGAGATTTAATAGCTCTGAATCACGCACTGACTAGATTGGTCAGTGACAAAAAATTACTTATGGAATATGGAAATAACTCCTATAGGTTAGTGAAAGACAAACACTTTCCGGATTCAGTGAAAGAATCATTATTAAAAGTTTATCAAGAGTTGATATGAAAAAGTTAGCTCATTTCTTTGTTAGAAATATTCTGAAAAATAATCCTTTGTTCTGGTATCGTTTACATCGGCTGAAAAGCCTATATGAATTAGAACAAGAAAAATTACTTACACTTCAGAATGAAACATTCCTTAAGTTATTGAAATATGCTTATTCTAACTCTGCTTTTTATAAAAGCTATTACCAGCAATATGGACTGGATATTAAGACTATAAAAGACATTAGTGATATAAACAAACTGCCTGTTGTTACCAAAGACCATATCAGAAAACATGCTGAAGTTATTTTAACAGGCCCCAAATCATTTCAAAAAGTTGCTTACACGAGCGGGACATCAGGATCTCCACTAAAAGTTTACCGTAGTTATTCATCTGTCATTGAAGAAGAGGCCTATATTTGGAGACATAGAGAAAATTTTGGTCATACAATAGGGGCAAAGTCGGTTGCATTAAGAGCTGATTTAGACAGAGATACATTCGTGGCTTTAGATCCATTTTCTAATACCAAACAGTTGAGTAGCTATAGGCTAAGTGAAAGAACTGTAGAAAATTATTATGAAGAAATCGCTTCATTTTCGCCGAATGCTATTTATGCCTTTCCAAGTTCAGTAGAAATATTGGCGAACTTCTTATCAGAAAAAAACAAATCGTTACATGTTCCTCTTATTTTTACCTCATCTGAAACCTTATATGAGTTTCAAAGAGAGAAAATACAAAAAGTATTCAATGCTAGAATTGTTGATTGGTATGGCAATGCAGAAAGGACAATAGCATTAGAAGAAAACCAAGAAGGAACTTATGATGAACTTAAATTATATTCAGTCAATGAATACAATGACGATCATGTTATCACCACTAGTTTAATAAATTTTTCTTTTCCATTAATTCGCTACCATGTGAATGATGTCTTAATTGCTGACAACTCTACAGGCAAAGTTAGTCAAATCATAGGTAGAGTAGATGATGCGATAGAATTACCAGATGGTACAAAAGTTGTTAGATTAGGGGTGGTATTTAAAGGAATGGATGAGATCAACTTTGCTCAAATTATTCAAAATAACCGTAACGAACTCCAGATAAATGTAGTGCCAGCAAAATCATTTAACGATGATGCTAAGCTTAAAATTCTGAAGAAAATGAAGCTTTTTGTAGGTTATCAGCTTGATATAAAAATCTCAGTCGTTGATGAAAGCCAAATTATTAAAACCGAAAGAGGGAAGTATAAATTAGTGATTAACAATTTGAATGCTTCAGATCACAAAAGTACTGCATTAGTTTAAATTAATAATATTTGTAAACGTGAGCATTAAATGATTTTTTTAACAAAAAATAGCGAGTAGCCTTAATTTATTCTACCGATAAAGGTTTATACTTATAGTTGAGCTTTCTTGTTTTTTACTTTTTCTTAATTTATCCAATGTTTAGGCTTTTGTTTCAAGAGCCAATTACCTCTCGCAACCTATCAGTTTACATTGTTAATCCATTTACCAAATTAGAGAAGTTTAGGGCTAATTTATAATTCATTATACAGTTTAGAATGAAAAAAATTATAGTAAGAAGTAGACAAAATGTTTTTCGTCATGAGACTGAGATATTAGTAAATAGATATGGTTTTCAAGAAATCAATAATGGTGAAACATCCAAGGGAATAAAAACCAGAAAAGAATTGATTTTATTTTTTTTGAGTGATGTCCTTTTTGTATTACGGAATATAAAAAAGATCTCCCGCGCTGATGTTATTATAGTAACCGGATTTAATGCTTTAACCATTAAATTGCTTATTAAGCTAGGTATCATCAAGTATAAAAAGTTGCTGTGGTTTGGCTTTTTTATCCACTCAGATTTAGCTTTCAAAATTTTTGAAATTGTATTAAAAGTGCTCAGTCTGAAGCACGAGATAATGGTGCTTAATGCTATTTATGAAATTCCTTTATATGCCAAGCGCTTGGGAATTCCTGAGCGAAAGCTTACTTATTTTAAGTTAGGAGACTGGAAAAAACCAGTAGAACTATTTGATCCAACTTATGTTCCTCCTTTTAAAGATTATTGTTTTGCAGGAGGATTTACAAATAGAAATTACAAAACACTCATTGAGACTTTTAAGGAAGTTGATAAAAACTTAATTATTGTAGGTTCTGATCTCAACGAAGATCTAAGGGACTTAGATACTCTCCCAAACAATATCATTGTTAAAAAAGATATAGATAAAACAGAGTTTGAGTCATTAGTTGTACATTCTAGCGTTTGTATTTTGCCAATGAAAGATCCGGATGCAGGAGCATCTGGCCACATGGTACTGCTGGCGTATATGAGACATAAAAAGATAATTCTTGCATCAAACTTTCCAGCAATTAGAGAATACCTCGTGCATGATAAATCAGCTATTCTTTATGATGATCCTAAAAAAGATATTCCAAGAATATTGGAAGATATTGACCTTAATAAGTATGACTTGAACTGTTTGAGAGATCAGGCTTACAAAGCCTACGAAGAAGAATTTAGTGCGAAAGCTTTAGAAGAAAATCTAGTAAAAATTGTAGAGTCAAATTTGTAAAATCTTTTCAATGAGTAATAAAGTCTTAGTTCTTACTCCCGATCTGAAAGTGCCTGGAGGCGTTAGTAATTATTATGAAGCATTGGGTCTACATAGCGTTAATGGCATAAAATATTTTTTTGTTAGTAATGATAGAAAAGAGTCTTTTGGGCATTTTGTATGGAGGCTGATTAAGAATTATTTTTTTTACGCTAAAACACTTTTTAAGAGTGAATTAAACCTAGTACATATTAACCCTTCACTGAATTTTAATTCTTTTATAAGAGATGCTCTTTTTTTAATCATCGCACATGGGTTCAACAAAAAAACCCTGGTCTTCTTTCATGGTTGGTCAGATGAATTTGAAAATAAAATTAAAAAGAATCTTATTTATAGATGGATTTTTTCTAAGTCGTTTAAGAAATGTAAACACATAGTTGTCCTTAGTAATTTGTTCAAAGAAAAATTAATTGCTTTGGGGTGTAATCCGAATCGGACACACTTCTGGGTGGAAAGTACCGTTGCGGACACATCTTTTCTAGATGGTTTTTCAATAAACGAGAAGCTAGCGGACTATAAAAAAAGCGATAAGATAAAAATACTTTTCTTATCACGAATTGAGGAAGAAAAAGGTGTCTATATCGCTTTAGAAGCTTTTGAAAAGTTACAAACAGAACTTAGTCATAAGAAGTTAGAGCTTATCATCGCTGGAGATGGTAATGCGCTTGCGGATGCAAAAAAAATGACGAAGCTCAGAAATATCCAGAATGTAACTTTCACGGGTTATATTAAAGAAAATAAAAAGAAAAAAGTCCTTCACGAAGCACATCTTTTTTTGTTCCCCACTTATTATGGCGAGGGAATGCCAACAAACATTTTAGAGGCAATGCTTTATGGTATGCCTATTATTTCACGCTACAATGCTGGTATAGCAGATGCTGTGAGTCACGGGGAAAATGGATTTTTGACTGACAGCAAAGATGCGAATGATTTCGCTGAAATGATGAAGTTTATACTTTCAGATGATAGTCTTTACAATAGAATTGTGAGAGTAAATCATCAAAAGGCACTAAAAAATTACTCTTCTGAAGTTGTAAGAGAAAGGATATTAAATATTTATAAGCTGGTATCTTATGGTGAGCATGCTAGAGAAAAGGCTATATAAAAAAATAGCTTGTTGAAATTAATTTATGACGCTTCTTTAATCAAATGAACTTTGTTTTTTAAATGATTCTTTAATTGTATAATCATCATTTTGATGATTTTCAAAGACTTCATTCATATTAGCGAATTTATCACCTGAAGCGGAATAATTACCGGAAGCTTTACCAGAGAGTAGGATATTATTTTTACCATCAACATTCTTTTTGGTAGAGTTGGTAGAGACAACGATATCTCCCTTATTACCATGCAGGATATTGTTGTAGATTTTGACATTATAGTCCTGGCTTCCATCGGTCCAGACCCTAATTCCGGCATCCCCGGCATTGACCACCGTATTGTTGTACACTTCCCATTCCTGAATAGGCCCACTTACTACGATACCATGTCCTTTCACATCATAGACCAGGTTACCATAGACTTTTCCGCTGGCTCCGCTATTGGTCTGAATACCATTATGGCTACCATCGCTATTTACTCTGTTGTAGAGGTTATAGACAGTATTGTAACGAATAGTAATATTGGTAGACTGATGCCCCTTGATGATATCAGCACGGGTTAAACCACCAGCTTTGATACCTTGACCGGAAGTAGCAGGTTGGAGGGGACTATGTACAGTATTGTACTCAGCAATAACATTATCAGCAGAGAACAGATCAATTCCATCATCATAATACCCGTAGATTTCATTTTTACGGATGATAAGACCAAAGTATTTACCTCTCTGAGCACTGATTCCATCCCCATCACTGGTCGCTCTGTTGTCAGCGCAGATGTTATTTTCAATTAATCCTCCTTTGACTTCATGCGTGCCATTATAGGGAAATCCAGAAGAACGAATGTTCCAGCGAAAACCAGTAATAAAGTTGTTAAGCAAAAAAGGAGAGACAACAGTTTTATTATTTCCATCATTTTTGCCATAATTGATTCCATGATGAGGACTACCGATCCCTTCAATTCTACAGTTAGAAACGATAGTATACTTACTACTTCCCATGATATAGACCCCCGTTTCACCATTCCCCCTCACTTTGAGATGGAGATTATCAATGAGGACGAAGTCTTTATCATCAACGGTAAAGATATCTCTGGAATCGTGCTGCAATATGGGTTTGGGGCCATTACCGTAAGCAGAGAAAGAGAGGTATTGATTAGCATTTCCGGATATATTGATAACCACAAAAGTATTGGAGAAGGTAT
>NZ_JBBPHP010000031.1:0-78169 GCF_038039535.1 Catalinimonas locisalis
TAAAACTGCCTTTGCCTATTTGAATGATATAAAGCAAGGATTAGGTATCAGCTTAGTTGCGTAACTTCAGTTATTAAATAGAAAAACCTCAAACTTTTAACTTACAATTAATTCATGCAATTCATAGATCCACATATACACGTAACTTCCCGTACTACAGACGACTACGAAGCTATGCAGGCAGCGGGAATTGTTGCTATCATAGAGCCTGCTTTCTGGCTGGGCCAGCCCCGCACCAAAGTGGGTAGCTTTCAGGATTATTTTAATAGCCTGGTAGGTTTTGAAAGGTTCAGAGCCAGCCAGTTTGGCATCAAGCATTACTGTACCATAGGACTTAACTCTAAAGAAGCCAACAATGAACGGCTGGCAGAGCAGGTAATGGAATTGTTGCCCCTCTATGTAGGTAAAGAAGGCGTAGTGGCCGTGGGAGAAATTGGCTACGACGACCAAACGCCAGCAGAAGATAAGTATTACCGAATGCAGTTGGAATTGGCCAAAGAAGTGGTTATGCCGGTGATGATCCACACGCCCCACCGAGATAAAAAGCGTGGTACAACCCGCAGTATGGACGTGGCTATTGAGCACGGGCTAGCGCCTAATATGGTGGTAGTAGATCATAACAATGAAGAAACGGTAAAAGAAGTGCTGGACCGTGGATTCTGGGCAGCTTTTACCATTTATCCGCACACCAAAATGGGCAGTGAGCGTATGGTAGAAATTGTGAAGCAGTACGGTACGGAGCGTATTATCGTAGATAGCGCTGCCGACTGGGGCGTAAGCGATCCTTTGGCCGTGCCTAAAACTGCAAAACTCATGCTGGAAAAAGGAATTTCTGAAGCGGATGTACATAAGGCTTGTTATCAGAATGCATTGGAGGCGTACAGCCAGAGTGGACAAATGAAAGAAAGTGACTGGCAACAAGGCGTCGCTATAGATCAGCGAGAAAAATATTCTGGTAATAGTGTGCTACGTGGAGGCCAAACCCCAAAAGTCAAAGGCTCATCCGGTATTGTAGAAAATTAAGGTGTAAAGTATTTTGTTGATGTGAAAAAACATATGGAATGATCGCATTAAAAGGTATTTATCATAAAGGCAAGCTTATTCTAGATAAAGCAGTAGACTCAGACAAGCCATTAAAAGTAATCGTTACCTTCCTGGAGGAAGAGGCTGAAATGAAACAAAAGAAAAGAGAGTTTTCTTTTAAAAAATCACGAAAGTTATTGGCTGATTATAAAGGCTCTTTTAGTGATGCTGTAATTGAGGAAAGAAACCAGGAATAATGAATCTTTTTTTAGATACCTCTACATTATTCAAGCTCTATCATGAAGAAGAAGGGACAAAGGAGATAGATCAGTTTATTGAAAGTAATGATGTAGACCATTTTTATGTTTCTGAAATTACGAAGGTAGAATTTACTTCCGCTGTATTTAAGAAAGTCAGAATGAATGAAATCACAAATGAACAGGCTAAAGGTTTAATTAAGCTTTTTGCTAAGGATTGGAAAAATTTTACGGTCATAGAATTTAACTCCGAATTATTTGATAAAGCAGCAAGCTTGTTAGAAATGCATTGGGAAAGAGGGCTTAGAACATTGGATGCTATCCAATTAGCAAGTGCATTGGCTGTGAAAAAAGGATATTCATGTGGCTAAAACAAATGACATTAAGCTGGCGGAAGTAATGAATATAGAAGGTATAAAAACACAGTAAATGAATCTGAATACTGCGGGCTTAAGCGAGATAAAGAAGAGATGAAAAAACTCATTGCTCATATCAAACTGATGCGCCCGGCCAATGTAATCACTGCCATAGCGGATATTATGGCGGGTTTTGCTGCTTCTGGTCTGGCCATACAGTGGATTGACAATGGCGATCATAGCGAACCTTTGATGTGGCTGGTTCTGGCTACTATTGGCTTGTATGCGGGAGGCGTGGTATTTAATGATGTATTTGATGCTGAACTGGACCGTATAGAACGACCGGAAAGGCCCATACCCAGTGGCGATGCCAGTTTAGTAAGTGCAAGTCTTTTGGGCGCTTTGCTACTGGCTTTAGGTGTGTTATCCGCCTGGATGATATCAATGATCAGTTTACTCATTGCTTTTCTGGTGGCCGCCTGCGCTCTGCTGTATGATGCCTGGGGGAAACATCAGAACATCTGGGGCCCTATCAATATGGGGATGTGCCGGGGAGGGAATCTACTTTTAGGAGTAAGCGTAGTTCCTGGAGTTATCGCAGAGGTTTGGTACATCAGCCTGATTCCGATTATTTACATAGCAGCCATCACCATGATCAGCCGGGGCGAGGTGCATGGAGGAAATAAGCAGGCCATAGGTGCTGCGGCTTTTATGTACGGCTTGATTTTCATCTGCATATTTCTTTTAGCATTTGTATTCAATCAAGCATACTGGCAGGTACTTCCTTTTCTGGCCCTGCTGGCCTACTTTATATTCCCTCCTCTCTTCAAAGCACTGAGAAACCCTGAGCCACGCTTAGTAGGCCTGGCGGTCAAAGCGGGTGTCCTTTCCCTTATCATATTGGATGCCGCACTGGCTACTGCTTTTGCCGGCTGGCTTTATGGACTCATCATTGTGCTGCTGTTTCCGATCTCTCGTCTGGTAGGAAGGGCCTTTGCGGTAACCTAAACATTGTGCTTTTCAGGCACTTTTAGTAAAGATTCGCAGTTATTTTTGTAACATAACTATTATCTTGCAATCTATCGTTCTGATTAATACGAGTACATGAAATCCATACAGCAGTCTTTTAGTGTCCCCTTTCAATACCAGGTTTTATTTACTGAAAAACTCTTTCATAAAAATAATTCACTCTTAGCCGACCTTATCAGAAGCCAGCAAAAGCCTAAAGTCTATTATGTGCTGGATAGTGGTGTGGCGGAAGCCCATCCGGCATTGCTACAGCAGCTCAGTGAGCATTCCCAGCATCACGCAGATGACTTTATTTTATGTGCTGAACCTATGATAGTACCGGGAGGTGAGCAGGCTAAAAATGATACCAAGCTGCTGCAGCAAATTGTAGAAGCTACCCATACTTATGGCATTGACCGCCACTCCTACATCATTGCTATAGGCGGAGGTGCAGTGCTTGACCTGGTAGGTTTTGCCAGCGCGGTAGCGCACAGAGGCATACGGCATATCAGGATTCCGACTACCGTACTATCGCAGAACGACTCCGGTGTGGGGGTGAAAAACGGAATTAACTATTTTGGTAAGAAAAATTATCTGGGCAGCTTCGCCCCTCCATTCGCTGTAATCAACGATTCTGACTTTCTCTCTACGCTGGATGATCGTGACTGGAGAGCAGGAATTTCAGAAGCCATCAAAGTAGCATTGATTAAAGACAAGGTCTTTTTCAAGCAACTGGAAGAAGATGCGGAAGCCTTAGCCAGCCGTGAAGCTAAGCCTATGCAGGAACTTATCTACCGCTGTGCGGAGCTCCACCTGGATCATATCGCCGGGGGAGATCCTTTTGAAATGGGTTCATCCCGCCCCCTGGATTTCGGACACTGGGCCGCCCATAAGTTGGAGCAAATCACAAATTATGAGGTGCGTCATGGGGAAGCCGTAGCGATAGGCATTGCCTTGGACGTCACCTATTCTCATCTGAAAGGTATGATCAGTAAAGAAGATCTGCACAGAGTAATTCATTTGCTGAAAGTGCTGGGCTTTACACTATATATTCCCCAAATGGAGCAAAAAGAAATCGTGCAGGGTTTGCAGGAATTCAGAGAGCACCTTGGTGGCGAACTTACCATCATGTTGTTGGAAGCCATTGGAAAAGGCGTAGAAGTACATCAGATGGATGTGGCCCTTATCCGGGAAGCTATCTCACGGCTGGAAGTATTTGAAGAGACCGATCTCATCGTATAGTATATTTTTTTTAATCTTTTTTTATGAAACTGAATAAGCAGTATCAACTTACCTATTGTACCAACATTCATCCGGGCGAAGACTGGGATAGCGTGATGCAGACCCTGGATATTTATGTGCCCAGAATCAAAGCAGCCCTTTCTCCTGATACACCTTTTGGCATTGGCTTACGCTTGTCACGGCAGGCAGCAGAGCAGTTGAAAAATGCCCATCATCTGGCCACTTTCAAAAACTGGTTGGCGGCCAACGACTGCTACGTGTTTACTATGAACGGTTTTCCTTACGGAGGTTTTCACCGTCAGCGGGTGAAGGATGAAGTGCATCAGCCCGACTGGACTACCGAAGAACGTTATGAATATACCCGCAACCTCTTCAATATTCTGACCGAACTTCTGCCCGATGCCGTGGATGGAGGAATTTCTACTTCTCCCATTTCCTACAAATATTGGCATAACAGTCAGGAAGAAATCAGTGCTGCTATGGAGAAAGGCGTAAAATATTTGAGCAAAATTGCCTGGCAACTACACGAGATCAGAAAAAAAAATGGCCGGTTTCTCCATTTGGATATTGAGCCGGAGCCGGACGGACTGTTAGAAGATACTGAAACCACGGTACATTTTTATCAGGAACATCTGCTGCCTCATGGTATTCAATATCTGGAAGAGAAGCATGGCATGAGTGTAGAGGAAGCAGAAGAATGTTTGCGAGAGCATATTCGTGTCTGCTATGATGTCTGCCATTTTGCAGTGATGTATGAAGAGCCGGAAGCTGTATTTCAACGTTTTGAGAGAGAAGATATACGCATCGGTAAAGTGCAGATCAGCGCCGCCCTGAAAGCAAATCTTCCACAGCGTTCAGAAGATCGCAAACTTACCGAGCAAGCCTTTCGTGATCTGTCAGAATCTACTTACTTACATCAGGTAGTGGCTGCCGGGCAGAATGGTGAACGTCAGCAGTATCCAGACCTACCGGATGCCTTGGAGCATATCAACAATACTCAGTATCAGGAATGGAGAACGCATTTTCACGTGCCGGTCTTTTTAGAAAATTACGGCTTGCTACAATCTACCCAGGACGATGTGCTCAAGACTTTTCAGTACCTGCAAACTCACCCGGTCACGCACCATCTGGAAGTAGAAACTTATACCTGGGAGGTGCTGCCGGAGGACATTCGCATAGAGTTGGGAGAGTCCATCGCTAGAGAATTACATTGGGTAAGAGAAAATTTTGAGCAGGTATGAAGAAAACGGTTGTCATCAATGTAGTAGCCCTATCCCCACGCCTGATTGGGGAACACACTCCTTTCTTAAAGCAGTGGAGAGACAAAGGCAGGCAAGTATCTATTGACCCGGTACTGCCGGCGGTTACCTGTAGCTCCCAGTACACTTATCTGACTGGGAAACATCCTGAAGAGCACGGTATTGTGGGTAATGGCTGGTACTTTAAGGATGAGTGTGAAATCAAGTTCTGGCGTCAGTCCAATCATCTGGTACAATCCCCTAAAATCTGGGAGGAGGCTAAGAAAGCCGATCCCAATTTTACCTGTGCCAATATGTTTTGGTGGTACAATATGTACTCCAGCGCAGATTATTCGGTAACTCCTCGTCCGCTTTACCCTTCCGATGGGCGCAAGCTACCGGATATCTATTCGCACCCTATGGATATGCGAGATCGTCTGCAGCAGGAGTTGGGGCAGTTTCCGCTCTTTAGCTTCTGGGGACCCAATGCCAACATCAGTTCTACCCGCTGGATCGCTGATGCCAGTAAAAAAGTAGAAGAATGGCATAATCCAACCCTTACGCTTATTTATCTGCCCCATCTGGATTATAATTTGCAGCGCTGTGGCATTGATTTTAGCAAAATCGCCAAAGATCTTAGAGAGATTGATGATGTATGTAAAGACCTGATCACTTTTTACGAGTCAAGAGGTGCTCAGGTGATGCTTTTGTCAGAATACGGCATAACAGATGTAAACCATCCGGTACATATCAATCGGGCACTGCGGAAAAAAGGTTGGATTACCATTAAAGAAGAGCTTGGCTTGGAAAGACTGGATGCCGGGGCCAGCCGTGCCTTTGCTGTGGCAGATCATCAACTGGCTCATGTGTATGTTAATGATAAAAGCATAATGCAGGAGGTGAAACAGCTATTGGAAGATCTACCTGGCGTAGAACTGGTGCTGGATGAAGAAGGCAAAAACCAATATCATATCAATCACGATCGTGCCGGTGATTTTGTAGTAGTGGCCGATAAAGATTCCTGGTTTACCTATTACTATTGGCTTGAGGATAAAAAAGCGCCCGACTTTGCCCGTACTGTCGACATTCACCAGAAACCCGGTTATGATCCGGTAGAAGTGTTTGCTGATCCTGACATCAAATTTCTGAAAGCTAAAGTTGGGATGAAACTGCTGAAGAAAAAACTGGGCTTCCGCTATTTGATGGACGTAATTCCCGTGGATGCTACGCTGGTAAAAGGCGCTCATGGCCGTATTCCTGAATCGGTAGAAGACCGACCTTTATTAATTAGTCAGGATAAAAGCCTATTGAAAGAAGGCCATATAGCACCTACTGAAGTGTATAATGTGATGATGCAGCATTTACGAAAGTAAAGAATACAGGAGGGGTTTTCCCTCCTGTGTAAATTTATAATACCTCCCCTGCCCCTGCTTCTTCTTCCAGGCTTTCCAGCTCGCTGATGGCGAGTACAATCTGTGCTCGTTGCTCTTCCAGCAATACCTCAGTAGAATCATCCAGTGACTTACTCTTCAGTGCTTTATTGTAGTCTTTCAGAGCAGCCTCTTCACCTCGGATACATTCTTTAAGTACAGCATCTTCATCATTCTCAGCCGTAATTTCAGACTTAAAGTTGATCCAGGCTCTGTGTAATTCACTCATGATACTGGTATCAGAGATGGGTTTACCGCCCAGGTCCAGAATTTCTTCAGCAATATCTATGGCAAAACCCTGTCTTATGTCAGCATTCTGGAGGAGAAAATTACTCAGACGAGAATTTTTCACATTTTCTGCTGCACTACGGTAGCCCTTTTCTGCATCATAGTTTTTCTCCAGTAATTCATTAAGAATATTGATTGATCTTTTATGCTCTTCCATGATTAAAAAAATTAAAAGGGTTGGAAAAAATTGTGTTTAAATAATTCTCAAAACGAGGACTTTACTAAAAGGTTTTTGGTACGCTAAGCCTTTTTTTAAAAGCTACAATTTCCTGTAAAACAGAGGATTTACAGAGAAAATTTTTTTGTTCATCTTTCTATTTACTTGTCTTGATGAATAAAAGTAATTCCCCCAATAATATAACTTTTCTAATATTCTCTGGATAATGAAGAAAGTGCTGAAAATAAACACACCCTCGCCTGCCGAGTTATATGCAAATATGCATCTGTAATTACTCAATAATTTGTGCTCCTTTCATGAAAGCCAGAAATACAAAACAACTCAGCAACAAAAGAACAAGCAGAGGACGTACGCTCAAAAGAACCGTAAGAAGAAAAGGAAAACTGCGCACACGCAGTAGCAAACGACGCATGAGCAGCCGTAAGACTGCCGATCAGGCCAACCAGCAATTGGGCAAATTTCGTCAGGCATCTATTGTGGCAGTAGCCTTTACCATGCTTCTTTTGATGTTTTTTCCCGGAGGAGAGCCTAGCCAGGCACAAGAATCATCCACTGAAGATACCGTTATTGTGGATGAAAAAAGTATCAGCGAAGGTACTTCGGTGGCTGCTGATGAGGCGCTTACTACCGTCCGGGAATTATGGAACGGCTTTTACCAGAATTTGCCAAAGCTGCTCATTTCATTACTGGCATTTTTTCTGGCCTGGGCTTTTTTGAGGCTCTTGCGTCCCTTGATACGCAGGCTTACTCATCGCTGGAACATCTCAAATGCAGTGATCGCTGTGGTTTCTATTTCCGTATGGCTTTTAGCAGCGGGTGTGGCACTTAGTGTATTGGCAGGAGATATTCGGGCACTGGTGGGCTCAGTAGGTTTGGTAGGACTGGCCCTTTCCTGGGCGTTGCAGACACCCATTGAGAGCTTTACCGGCTGGCTGCTCAACTCTTTTCAGGGCTACTATAGCGTAGGAGACCGCATAGCAGTAGGCGAAGTGTTTGGGGATGTATATCAGATAGACTCACTCACCACCACTGTTTGGGAAATCGGGTCTCCCGATCAGCCGGGAGCAGTGCAGGCTGAGCAATCTACCGGAAGGTTAGTAACTTTTCCTAATAACGAAATCCTGACCGGCACAGTAATTAATCTGACAAGGGATTTTCCTTATGTATGGGACGAATTAGCGATACCTATTGCCAATGAGTCAGATATATCTTTGGCACTGGAAGTATTACAAAAGGTGGCGGATGGACTATTGGGAGAGTATATGCTTCAACCGGCTCAGGACTATGCCCAAATCCTTAAAAAATCAAATATCCATGAAACAGTAGCAGAAAAACCTCAGCTGTTCATTTCAGCTACTGACTCCTGGACCAACATAACCATTCGCTATCTGGTAGGTGCTAAAGCGAGGAGAAAATGGAAAAGTGATTTACAGATGGCGGTAAATCAGGAGTTAAGTCAGACGAAGTATAAAAAGAAAATTATCTCCGCTTATGTACGCCACCAATATCAGCCTTTGGATGAGGATGGTCTCCCGATTACTAAAGAATTATGAATAAAAATAGGATTATGAGGAGTTTAAGCAGCCATAAATAAGATAAAGCAGAAAGAAGCAAACACCTATCGTTGCATAGCGTTGTTAATATGTGTACCTACGTACAAGCTATTAACATACACGTGAAACCAATAAGTTTTTTCATCTAACTATAAATTAATATAAGTTATGGCAAATTGTTTTGCACTTTTAGGTTGGAGTTTACCTGTCATTGAAAGCATGCAAAAGCTCAACAAACCTTATGTGGTTGTTTCCTTCCCTGATTTTGAGTCATATGCTCAGGAGAACGATATCCCTTTTGTTTCCTACCAGTTTGATGAGTGGAGCGACAGCTCAAACTCTATTGACCTTGCTGAAAAGCTAAAACCTTTTAATGTAGATGTAGCTGTTCCTTTGTTTGAGGAAACAGTAGAATGGGCTGGCGCGCTCAATTCTATCTACAGAGACGACCCTCGTGTACTCAACCGGGCATTTCTATTCCGTAATAAAGCCATGATGAAGCGTAAAGCGCTGATCGGAGGCTTAAAAGTTGGTTTCTTTGAAGAAGTTCATAACCGTGAACAGGTGCGTGAATTTATGAAAAGGCTTAACCAGGCCAATTTGCAGGTGCCCGGAGAAGAAGATAGCTGGGTACACCTCAAGCCATTTGCGGCGGCTGGTACAGTGGGTCACCGCCTGCTGCGCTCCATGAGTGATATTGACGAAAAAGTAGAAGATACTGACTTCCCCTGCATGGCTGAAAGCCACCTGAGCGGACGCGAGTTCTCCTGCGAGGCTTATATTAATAAAGGAAAAGTGAGGTTCTTAAACATTACGGAATATGTGAAATTAGGCTATTCTAACTTTATTCCAGAAGGGCATTATCTGGAGAGCAAGCGCGAACTCATTCATAAACAAGTGCAGAAGCTGGTAGACATATTCGGCATAGAATATGGTATGATTCACCCCGAGTGGTTCCTTACAGAAAATGATGAGATGAACTTCGGTGAAGTGGCGTGTCGTATTCCCGGAGGCCACATCTTAGAACTGGCCGCTAAAGCTTATGATTTTGATGCGCTGGGTGCTTTTGTATTGTGCCACGATCCTAATATTACGGAAGAGGAGTTGGATGCTATTTTCCCCCCAAAAGGCCATAAGCCGGAAACATATTATGGCAATGTCATGATTTATCCACGTCAGGGACAAATCTCCAAGCTGGAAATACCCGATGAACTTACGGAAGAGCCGTATTTTATAGATCATAATCTGGTGCCTCCATTGAGCACCCAAAAGATCAATTCTCGTGAAGGCTATGGTAATCATTTTGGTACGATTAATTTTAAGGGAGAAGACCCGGATCGTATGACGGAGTTGCTAAAACATTACGAGAACGTAGATTTCTATTTGTAAACCATTGAATGAATAAAGTTATTTTAGTAGAGCAGAATATTGACAACTTCCAACATTCCTATCAGGAGTTTTTGGAAGCCAGTGAATTAACAAAACAGGATAGAGCCACAAAACTCATGAGTCAGGTAGATATACTCAGTCTGACTTTTGAGGGTATAGCATATCTGTATGAAAAGATAGGCTCCCTGGAAAAGGTAGGTATTTTCAAAGGAACTGCCTGGAATGAGCCTAATAAGCTTGTCCCTACCCTGGTAAAGGGAACTTTAAAAAGTGGACACCCAAATTCTTCTATTGAGATACTTAGTGAGCTGCGTATGCTGGCTTATGCCAAAGGAGATATTAAATCCCCTAAGCTAAGTAAGGGAGAAGCCGCCAACTTTCTGGAAGAAGTATTGGTTTATAACCTGGAATTTGTTTTTCAGGAACCAACCGAAGAAGCTCGGATCAATATGAGTGATCGTGAACTGAAAAAAGTACAGCTGCTTTTTAAGTTTTTACTGGAGCATTCTCGCCTGGAAGGTATCAAAGAAAAGCTGGCTGAAGAAATCACCATCATTTGCGAACAACGTCCGGTAGTAACCCGCCCTGCTCGTGAGATCATTAGCTTGGTAAAGAAAAAAGTTCAGTTGGATACCCAGTCAGAGAGTGACAGTACACTGCAAATGTATGTGGATGAATTGTATGCTCCTACTTCAGGTGCGCGTGAACATCAGGATTTGGATGCCTATGAAGCATTTCTAAAACAGGCTTCGCCCGATATATTGGCAAAAGAAGCCTATGAGATAGGAAAATCCATGCGTGCTCATGGCCTGGTCAGTAGCTTTCATGCCAGCTTATTGCTCCATTTGATTGATTCAGAGCAGGATGATTTGGTACCAGCGGCTTTTAACCTTAGCGATACGGGTGAGGCAGAATGGTATCGCCATAAGAAGTTTGTCAGGAAACTGATTAGGGAAGTTATTCATCCAAATAATGCCCAATGTATCTATGGCTTTGCCAAGATGCTGGAGAAAGGACTATTTTCACGTCAGGCAGTACGTGCCGGTCTGGATAATATGCGCCGTATCAGGTTACATCACAAGATAGAAGAGGATATTATTCAGTCTATTGTTCAGAAGCATCCTGATGTAAAAGCCCTACAATATCTCATCGGGGCCCTGATTCGTATTCTTGGCCAACCTTTAGGGGTCGGACAAGGTAACAACCCTACCTGTCAGTCAGCCCGGGGTATTAGTATGTGGAGCCAGCATGCACCCGCCAAACTGATCAATTTGGTGATTACAGCAGCTACGCAAAACAATCTCGCTTTTCGCTTTGAAGGGCAAGAGTTAGAATCCAGTAAACTAGGCAAAGGGCTGGTAGAAAAAATGGATTATAACCTGGATGCAGTCTCGGTAGTGCTGGTACAAAATCTGGATAAGATATATAATGAAATGATGCGCCTGGCATCAGGCCGGGGCGAAGATCCTCACAAATGGGTTAACCCTGCGCTCTATGGACAATGGATACAGGTGGGCTTTGCTTCAGTATATAATTATGTGTTCAATGCTATTCAGGATTTCAAAGGTTTCCAGCGGGTATTTTATGCCTCCTGCCATCCTGATTATAACGGAGGGCATAGGTTAGTCTATCCTAATCCGGTAGGAATTTTCATTACTTCCTCCCGGGGCGATATGCTAGGGTTTCATGCGGTTTCATTATTGCGGATCCGCCGTGATCCGGAAGGTGTAATGCGGGCTTACTTTCTTAACCCTAACAATGAAGGGCGCCAGGACTGGGGGCAGGGTATCAAGCCTTCGGTGTATGATCATGGTGAAAAGCATGGGGAATCATCTTTACCCTTCTATCAGTTTGCTTCACGGGTATATGCTTTTCACTTTAACAGCCTGGAAGTAAAGCAATGGGCAGATAAAGTTCCTGCCCCGGAAATTAAAAAAGTAGAAAAGCTGGCCCGTGAGAGTTGGGGCCGTGCCTATCTTTGGAATGAAATCAAAAAACAATGGTAAAACACTCTTCAAGGATATTATTAAATCAGGCAGCACTCAAAAGCAACATCAATTTTATTAAGAAAAAAACCGGGCCTGAGGTCCGGTTTTCATCCGTAGTAAAGGCCAATGCCTACGGGCATGGCATTCATCAGTTTGTACCCATGGCTGAGGCCTGTGGTGTACGGCATTTTTCAGTGGCTTCAGCCTTTGAGGCAGAAGAGGTACTGGATAGCGTTACTAAGGGTTCCGGTATCATGATCATGGGTATACTGTATGAAGATGATATACCCTGGGCCATTGAAAATGACATTGAATTTTACGTTTATAATTTTGATCGACTTCCCAAGGCTTTGGAAGCAGCCAGGAAGCTGAATAAGAAAGCCAGAATTCATCTGGAAGTAGAAACCGGAGCCAACCGTACCGGCTTGCAGGATGATGAGTTCCCTAAAGCCCTGGAATTCATGAAGGCCCATCAGGACTACTTGATTTTTGAAGGGCTTTGTACGCACTTTGGAGGAGCGGAAAGCTTGTCTAATCAGTTCAAAATTGATCAGCAGCATAAGCGCTATAAGGACTTTTTAAAACTGTGCAAGTCCAAAAAGTTCATGCCTAACTACCGCCATATCGCCTGCTCCGCAGCAGCACTGGCAATGAAAGATACTGTCTATGACATGGTGAGGGTGGGGGTAGCACAATACGGGTTCTGGCCCAGCCCGGATATTTATTACCTCCATTTGCAAGAAGTAGACAAAACTACTGACAAACCACTGAAGCGGATCTTTAGTTGGAAGACAGACATCATGGATATCCGTCATGTAAAAGCCGGAGAGTTTATTGGCTACGGTACCGCTTACCAGGCTACCCAAGACATGGAAGTTGCGGTAATGCCGCTGGGCTATTCCAATGGTTATCCTCGTGCTTTATCCAATCGCGGACATGTATTGATTGGTGGTAAAAAAGCGCCTATTGTAGGCCTGATCAATATGAACCTCTTCATGGTAGACATTACCCACATCCCCGATACAAAAGTAGGAGATGAAGTGGTGCTGGTAGGACGGCAAAAAAATAACGTTATAGGGGTACAGTCTTTTACTAATTTCACCCAATTGGTAAACAATGAAATGCTGAGCCGATTGCCATCAGCTATCCCTAGAGAAGTAGTAAAATAGTTGAGATAGTGGGTGTATAAAATCACCCTTTTTCGCAGTAACTTTTTTGTCTCAGGGCACGATTTATGCCCGCTGACAATCTAAACTTGTCAGTTGAATTTATGAAAAAGTATATCTTTAGCATACTGCTTATCATGCCCTGGGGATGTAACAGCGATGACTGTGGAGATTTGGGAGGAACCCAGTACTACCAGATTACCGATATCAGCCTGGCCAATGTTCGTTTGATAGAGGGGGGATATAGTATAGAGGAAAA
Organism: Catalinimonas locisalis; assembly: GCF_038039535.1. Lineage (NCBI taxonomy): Bacteria > Pseudomonadati > Bacteroidota > Cytophagia > Cytophagales > Catalimonadaceae > Catalinimonas > Catalinimonas locisalis. The sequence continues at coordinate 13,376 of NZ_JBBPHP010000031.1, forward strand.
TATTACAGCCCAGACAGAAATCGCCTATGATCGCTATGGAATTAATCTGATGCCGCTATCGGAAAAAACTAACCAGCCTTCTAAGAAAATATCTGCTGGCTTTTTTCCCGCAGCTTACGCCTGTTCACCAGAACCTCCTCAGCCTACTGAAGAAATCGCTGATATTGCTATTTTTAGCAATGCTGACTATGTACAGGCGAATAGTAGCAAAGTTTTGGCAGCCGGAGATACGCTTAATTCAATTTTCAACATTTATGATTTTTATAGCGGGCGTATTGTGGGTTTGAATGACTTTCTGATTGACGAAAATCTGGAAGCTTCAAATGAAGGGGTTATTTTGCAACCGTCATCAGCCCCGGCACAAGTGCAGTCCCATGAATTTACAGTACATTACCGTCTGGAAAACGGTGAGTTCTATAGCATGACCGGACAAGCTGTTACGCTACTCCCCTAAACAACACCATTCTTCTGAAGTTAAATAAGTAGCAATTATTTTTTTTGAACTTAAAATATAGAAGTTATGGCTGATACAAGCATAAAGAAGATAGATTCAAGTCATTCACCTGAGATGAAGAACGGTGAAAAATTTTTAGCTTCCGGAAAAGGAGTATCCATGCGGATGTGGGAAGATGAATCACCCACTCAGGATAAGCCGGAAGTTAGCCGTCCTTACGAAACAGTGGGCTATGTACTGAAAGGTAAAGCTGAGCTGCATTCCGAAGGACAGGTAGTAACGCTGGAACCTGGCGATTCTTATCTGGTGCCCAAAGAGGCAAAACATACCTACAAAATTCTGGAGCCGTTTTCGGCAGTAGAAGCTACTTCTCCACCATCGCAGGTGCACAATAGGGAAGAATAATTTATTTGAGCGGCGGCAAAATTGTTGCCGCTTTTTTTGTCTAAAAACTGAAAAGAGGTAGCCGTTTACTTTTAATATTATATGATATTTTACTAATTCTTTCAGGTGTATCTTCTGAAAACTTTAAAGAGCCAGGATAACAATTAGATCGAGAAAAAATAGCTTATCTTCATAGTAGGAGTTTTAGCCCAAAATATTGCTATAACATGCTACGCACGCTGGTTGAGGATATCATCTACAGTTACACATATGCTGAGGTAGTAGGCATTACAATCGCTTATTTCCTTGTACTGTACCTTGGTCTTGCTCCTCTTTTTCTGCTAGTCTGTAAGTATTTGTGGAAGAAGAGGTTTTTGCAGAAAATTATTGCCAAAGAAGCCACTCCAAAGCAGATCCGTTTTGAGATCAGGCATTCCCTGCAATCAGTTTTTATCTTCGGTCTGTCAGCCATTCCGCTGGTATGGATGATTCGCCAGGACTGGATCAAGCTTCTGCCAGATAGCTTTGGCTACATTATACTGGGCTTAGTCCTCCTGAGCATCTGGAACGAAATCCACTTCTTTGTCATCCATCGCCTGATGCATCTTCCTTTTTTCATGAGAAAGGTACACTATGTGCATCACCGATCCAATACCCCTACCGTGTATTCCGTCTATAGCTTTCATGGTCTGGAAGCTTTTTTGCTGAGTACTGTTCCATTGACCATCGCACCCTGGATTCCGTTTTCGCCTATGGCTATTTTCTTGTATCCTCTGGTAAGCATACTGTTGAATTTCTGCGGACACTGCAATTACAGATTCGGCAATGGGATGGGTGCAGGCTGGAAAATACTGAGTACGCGACATGCGGAGCACCATCGCAAAGGCAAAAAAAACTATGGCTTTGCCAGCCCTATCCTGGATAATTTAACGGCTTTACATACTTCAAAATCCAAATCCAACGTTTCTAAGAAGCAACAACAGCCCAATGCATAAAGTCTATATCACTTCCCTAGGCACATTTTTGCCCAATGCGCCTGTCTCTAACGATGAGATGGAAGACTATCTGGGCCGCATCAATGGCAAAAGCAGTGCTGTAAAAAGCCGTATGCTCAGGCAAAACGGGATTATGTCCAGACATTATGCTATGGACAAAGCGCAGCAGAGTACCCACTCCAACGCCCAGATGGCTGCCCTGGCTGTAGAACAGGCGCTGGACAAAAGCAATCTTAAGGCGAATGATGTACAATTGCTGGCTACCGGTACTACCCAGGGAGACTTGCCGGTGCCGGGCTTTGCCAGCATGGTACATGGTGAATCGGGTCTGTCCAGATGTGAAGTAGCCAGTTTCCAGAGTGTTTGTGCCAGCGGAATGATGGCCATCAAAAATGCGTATACGCAGATTCATTGCGGAGAAAAACAAAATGCGATCTGTGTAGGCAGTGAATTTGCCAGTCGCCTGTTTAAGGCTTCACGCTATGATGTCCAAAATATGACTTCGGTTCCTTTTGATACAGAATTTCTGCGCTGGATGCTCTCTGATGGCGCCGGTGCATTGGTCTTGGAAAATCATAAAAGAGAGGACGGCTTATCGCTACGGATTGACTGGATAGAACTGACTTCTCATGCCCATCAGTTTCCGGAATGTATGTATACCGGAAAAAACGATAATAAAAACCCTAGTGAGGCTAGCTGGCTGGATTATCCTGATTATACTGCGGCTGCCAATGCCGGAGCCATCAACCTCAAGCAGGACATCCGGCTTTTAGACCAGGTGGTAAAGACTGGTATCGCCCATTATTTTGAACTCATTGATCAGGGAAAAATCAAAGTAGACAATATTGACTGGCTGTGCTGCCACTACTCTTCCGAGTTTTTCAAAGCACCCATCAAAGAGCTGATGGCCAAAGGAGGTGCTTTAATTCCTGACGAAAAGTGGTTCAGCAATCTGAAGACCAAAGGCAATACCGGAGCGGCTTCCATCTACATCATGCTGGAAGAGTTAATGTATTCCGGCAAACTGAAAGCGGGCGATACCATACTGTGTATGGTACCGGAAAGCGGCAGGTTCATCACTTCCTTTATGCAACTTACGGTAGAAGGCGCAGAAAATACTGATAAGGCTTATCCAGTCCGTGAAATTGAAGCGCCTGAACTGGTAGTAAATCAGAATCCAACTTCGGAATGGCTGGTGCGTCAGCTCAGTCAGATCTGGATTGACTTCGAGAGTAAACTGCTCAAAGTACCCATAGTGCGCAAGATTCATGATGGACAGCTAAGCCTGGATGATTATAAACTGTTGCTGATGGATCTGCGTCAGCAGGTGATTGACGGCTCACAGTGGATTTCCCGCGCGGCCTCCAACATCGATATTGAGCTGTTTGAACTGCGGTCCGCGTTTATCAAACATACCGCTACCGAACATAAAGACTATCAGATACTGGAAAAGAACTTCCAGGCATTGGGAGAAGACCTGAGCAAAATTCGCAGCGGACAAAAAAATGTGGGAAGCATAGCGCTTTCTTCTTTTATGTTTCAGCAGGCAAGCAAGCCTAATCCGATAGATTTATTAGGTGCTATGTTTATCATAGAAGGCATTGGAAAAAGATTAGCGGGCTATTGGGGAGAAATGATGAAGGAGCAGTTGAACCTGCAGCAGGATCAGGTATCTTTCTTCACTTATCATGGCGTAGCCGATGAAAATCATTTTCACAATCTGGAGCAGGCGCTCAATCATCCGAAGCTTAATAGGGAGGTAGCGGAAAAAATCGCGAAGACAGCAAAAGTGACTGCCCGCTTATATCAGATGCAACTGGAAGAACTGGGTAACTATTAAAATCTTAATCTTATGGGCTCACAACAAAATTTTGATCTTTCCACCCACGACAGCCGCGACCCCAATCCCTGGCTGGCGATGTACCTGGACAGCAGCATTCCGATCAATGACCACACCAAGCTGGCTTTGATGCGGGACAACAGTTCACGCTCAGTCATGTATCTGCTTCCGCTGGTGCGCTTCTGGTCCAAGATCATGATCTTTTTCATTCATGTCTTCAAATTCTTCTTTCCGAAGGTGCCTAATTCCTCCAAAATGCTCCATAAAATTCTGGCCTGGGGACTCAAAAATTTTGTGAGCAAGGATGCCAATTTATTGATCTTCAGACATTTTCATGTGGGTAGTGAAATCATGCAGTTTATCGCTAAAAATGTGGAAGGGGTAGAAGTACAAACCAGCCCGCTAAAACCCAAAGATTTTGAGGATATCAAGGATGATCTTTTTCTCAAACATGATCTGAACCTCTACAATTTTGTGATCAACCTGAATCGTCAGCTCAAAGAGAAGAATCTGGGTATCAAAGGAAAGCGTCCAATTGATCTGTCTATGATCACGCCTGATCGTTTTGACCACATTGAATTTCCTGATCGCTGGACAAATATTCTGGACTTAAGATCAGCGATTGAGCTATTTACGCCTTTCTACCAGTTGTTTCTCACTGCCAATGACTTTATCAGGGCGTCTAATTCGCTGCAACTGGATGAGACGATAGGCATCTATACCTCACAAATTCTCAACACACCAGGACATTTGAGTCTGGTGAACAACAAACATCCGATGGTGCCGGAAACTACATATAGTGCGGCTTACCGATTGGTTTTGCACGGACTGGCAGCAGAGACTTTGCATGCCGTACTGGTCAATATCAAACATGAGAAATTTGCCGATGGTGTCATCACCCCCAAGGTCCAGCAGCCTATTTCTTCTTAATGGCCAATTGCCCGCAGGCAGCGTCTATGTCTTTGCCTGAGATTATACGCAACTAATTTCTATATTAAAATAAGCTGGTTTGACTGGAAAAATGCAATATATTGACTTTCAAAAAATTAACCTATAGGTTAATTTTTTGAAACGAACTGCCATAGATACGTTCTTCAACTGACGGAAAAAGGGAGATTTATGTAGATGAGGAGAATAGTAAAGATATTGTAGCATACATTAATCAGGATGAAAGACACAAGAAAAAATTTAGGTTTATCGCAGACATAATTCTCAATGGGATTCGTAATACTGATCTCTATGATAAAGAAGAAATCAACGAGCAGAGTAAAGGAGTCACTGCTATGAAGTTTTTCAAAAGGCAGGAAAATGACAGACTGTATTGTAAGGAAATTACTAAGGGTGATAAAATTTTTGTAGTGATTATGGCAGAGCTACGGCTTAAAAAGAAAAGCCAAAAACTTACTCATAAGGAAAAAAATATCATTGAAAAAGTAGCAAGCTATGAATACAAATTTGAAGAATAAAGAAAACATTCAGCAGGCTTTTGATGACTTGTTCTCTTTCAAAGATGAAAAAGGTGAAATCAAGCACAATGCCCATATGTTGATGTTTCGGTTTCTCAGCGAGGTAGAAAGAGTTGCGGAAGAAAAAAATCTGAAAAAGAAAGACCTTGCTAAAATGATTGGGACTTCTCCCAGCTATGTTACACAGCTATTTAGAGGAGACAAACTCATTAATATGGAAACACTAGCCAAACTGGAGAAAGGGCTAGGTATCGAGTTTGTCATTAAAACAAAGAAAATCTCTAAAGAGGCGGATGCAAAACTTTCCAATAAACCTTCTTCTGCAAAGAAAAAGAAGAAAGCTTCTGAAGTTACTGCATAATTCAAATTATTTCTTCTTAATCGCCAGCTGGCCGCAGGCAGCATCTATGTCTTTACCCCGGCTCCGGCGTACATTGACAGTCACGCCCTTTTTTTCCAGATAGCCGGCGAACTGATCCAGCCGGTCGGCTTCGGTGTTTTTGAAGTCAGCTTCTTTGATGGGATTGTACTCAATGATATTGACCTTGCTAGGCACCCGCTTGGTAAATTCCCAAAGCTCACGGGCATCTTCCAGTGTATCGTTGAAGTTGTAAAAGACGATGTACTCAAAAGTAACTTTGTTGCCGGTCTTGTCATAAAAATAATTCAGCGCATCACGCAGAGCTTCCAGCGTATTGCTCTCATTGATCGGCATGATCTGGTCCCGCTTTTTGTCATTGGCGGCATGCAGCGACAGCGCCAGGTTAAATTTCACCTGATCATCTCCCAGCTTTTTGATCATCTTGGCGATACCGGCAGTAGATACTGTAATTCGTTTGGGCGACATATTCAGCCCTTCGGGAGAAGTGATGTGTTCAATGGAAGTTAGCACATTCTGATAATTTAGCAGAGGCTCACCCATGCCCATGTACACAATATTGGACAGAGGGATCTGGTAATTTTTCTCTGCTTGCTGATTGATCAGCACTACCTGATCATAAATTTCGGCAGCGTCCAGGTTGCGCTTACGCTCCATATAACCGGTGGCGCAGAATTTACAAGTGAGTGAGCAACCTACCTGCGAAGACACACAGGCTGTCATACGGCTAGAGGTGGGAATAAGTACGCCTTCTACCGCATGCCCATCGTGCAACTGAAACATGGATTTGATGGTACGATCGCTGCTAAAATTCTGCTCCTGTATGGCAACAGAGTGAATGACAAAGTGCTCCTGCAACAGCTCACGTGTGCTTTTAGAAAGGTTGGTCATCTCCTCAAAGCTACGGGCAGACTTTTTCCACAACCATTCCTGTATTTGTTTGGCACGGAAGGGCTTCTCGCCTATTGCTGCTAGAAATGCCTGAATGGCTTCAGTTTTGGCTTTACGAATATCTGTTTTCTGCGGCGTACTCACTACACTCATACGAACGAATAATGATAAATGACTTTGAAGAAAAGCCGGTTTTCTGATGATCCTGGCTGAGCCTTAATCAACGGATCAAACGAAAGTCGGCTTCCTTCTCTGCAAATTTATGATATATTTGCTATGACCTATTAATACAATATTTATTAGCTACTAATTCAAAATTAGACGAATAAGTTGAGAAAAACCCTAGAAAGCGCCAGTAACTTTATCGATGGCATGAACGAAGTCATTGGTAAAGGCGTCTCATGGCTCAATACCCTACTGGTCATACTGATCTGCTATGATGTGACGGCACGCTATCTTTTCAATACTTCTTCCTCTGGCATCGTAGAACTGGAATGGCATATCTTTTCATTTATTTTTTTGCTGGGAGCTGCTTATGCTCTGAAGCACGATAAGCATGTGCGGGTAGATGTTTTTTATCAGAATTTCTCACCCAAAAAACAGGCCTGGGTAAATCTGGTGGGCACACTGCTGTTTTTGATTCCTTTTTGCATCATCACCATTCAGTCCTCACTGAAATTTACTGCCAATGCCTATGCCATCAATGAAGGCTCGCCCGATCCGGGAGGCTTGCCCGCTCGCTTTATCGTAAAAGGAGCGATTCCTGTCGGCTTCTTTCTCCTGCTCCTACAAGCCTTTTCTTTAGCCTTCAGGTCTTTACTCACCATCACCGAACCCACCACTCGCGACCATGCCTGATATACTGCCGATTATTCTCTTTCTGTCTATTTTCCTGTTAATTCTTTTTGGCTTTCCGGTAGCCTTTACGCTGGGCGGGGTTTCTGTTTTGTTCGGTCTGGTTACTTTCGGACCGGATTTCTTTTACCTGCTTTCGCTTCGTGTTTTTGGTACCATGACCAATTATGTGCTGCTGGCAGTGCCCCTGTTTATCTACATGGGGATTATGCTGGAAAAATCCGGCTTAGCCGAGAGTCTGCTGGAAACTATGGCCCTGCTTTTTGGAAGATTCAAAGGAGGGTTGGCCATTTCAGTAATCATTGTAGGGGCCATGCTGGCGGCATCTACAGGAATTGTAGGAGCAACGGTCATCACCATGGGGCTGATTAGCCTGCCTACCATGCTCAAGCGAGGTTATAGCGCCGAACTGGCTACGGGGACGATTGCCTCTTCAGGAACCTTAGGTCAGATCATCCCGCCTTCGGTAGTATTAGTGCTTTTGGGAAGTGTGCTCAATGTATCAGTAGGAGATTTATTTACTGCTGCTTTGGTACCAGGGCTTGCGCTGGTAGGTTGTTATTTATTATATGTAGTGATCAAAGCCATAGTGCATCCCAAATCGGCTCCCCCAATGCCCGCTGAAGAAATCGCTGAATTCAGGAAAGCAGGTATGCTTAAAAGAGTGGTAGGCGCTTTTATTCTGCCCTTTCTGCTCATTGCGGCTGTACTGGGTTCTATCTTTGCTGGCATAGCATCACCTACGGAAGCTGCGGCAGTTGGTGCTTTGGGTGCGTCTTTGCTGACCATTTTCCAGGGACGCTTTAACGTAAAAGTACTAAAAGAAGTGATGCAGGAGACTACTCATCTGACCTGTATGGTATTCATCATCCTGGTAGGGGCTACGGCTTTTGCATTAGTTTTTCGTGGTATGGAAGGAGACCGTTATCTGGTTGGTTTGATTGAGCAGGCCAATCTTTCTCCAATGGCTTTTCTGGCGATTGTGATGGTGGTAGTGTTTATCGCTGGCTTTTTCATTGACTTCATTGAAATCATCTTCATCATCGTTCCGGTAGTCGCGCCTATTTTTAGCACTATGGGCATAGATTTGATCTGGATTGGAATATTGCTGGCGCTGAACTTACAGACTTCTTTTCTGTCGCCACCTTTTGGTTTTTCACTCTTTTACCTGAAAGGCGTAGCACCTCCCCAAGTGACAACCGGTCACTTATACAGAGGCATCATTCCTTATGTTATTATTCAATTGATCTTCCTGGCATTGGTAATCATTTTCCCAGAGATGGTGACTTTTCTGTTGGATAAATAAGAGGGAGCTTCAGCTTATTTTAGGCTAGGGATAGATTATCTTAAAAATAATTTGCAACCTGCCACTTTTCAGGTTACAATTATGTTATGATTATTTGATTCAAGCATAAGGGACTAAAAATCTACTATGAAAAAGGTAATAGTTATAAATTACCTACCCAGCATATTGCGAAAATCCGCTTGATTCTAACCCGTCTGGATGCATCCAGCGCACCCGAGCAAATGAATGTGCCCGGTTACCGATTCCATGCATTGTCTGGAGATCTAAGAGGCTTTTATTCAGTGAGAGTAAGTGGGAATTATAGAATAATTTTCCGCTTTGAAGGCAAGAATGCCACAGGTATAGATTACACAGATTATCATTAAATGAGCAAAGATATGGCTATGTTGAACCCTGCCCATCCGGGCGAATTGATTAGAGAAACGATAGAAGGTATTCGAGAAGAAACCGGTGAAAAGCTGCCTATTCGTGAAGTAGCGGAAGGGTTAGGGATTTCTCGTAAAACTTTAGATGCTATTTTGAATGGTCGCCAATCCGTGACCCCTTCTATGGCGTTACGTCTTGAAAAGGCGTTTCCGAATACGGATGCTACCTTCTGGTTGCGAGCACAGGAAAATTATGACCTTGCCCAAGCCCGCCAAACATTTGAACCAAAGGGAATCAGGCAGTTTTGGCAACCATCTATTTGATTTTACTCTAAATGAAATAGTCAATGAGTAAAAAATATAAGGTAGTAGTAGAAATATATAGCCGTGATGATGATCCAAAGCTTTATAACGGGAATATACCAGAGTTTGAAGTTTGAAGAATTCTTTAATAAAGCTCAAATTATCCCAAGAATTGGCTACAATAAATTTTGTTAGTTATTCAAAAATTTTGATTTAACTGTAAGCTTTCAACTTGGTGATCATAATTTCCATACAGATAAATATTTTCTACAACAACCTACTGCTATCATGTACAAATCTGTCTATTCTACTTTATTCTTCATCTTAATTGGCTACTTTGGCTTAGCTCAATCTTCTACTTCACCCATACAATGGCCGGAAGGCAAGCGCATGGCGCTGAGCCTCAGCTTTGATGATGGTCGCCCCAGCCAGGTAGATATAGGTGCACCACTATTTGATCGTTATGATGCTAAAGTTACTTTCTATCTTGTGCCTTCAGCGGTAGAACAGCGTCTTTCTAAGTGGAAGCAAGCCGCAAGCAATGGACATGAAATGGGTAATCATTCCTTAAAACACCCCTGCTCCGGTAATTTTCTCTGGGCGCGGGAGAAAGCGATAGAAGAATATACGCTGGCACAAATGAAGAAGGAACTAGAAAGCGCAAATCAACACATTGAGCAAATGTTGGGCGTCGTACCCATTACTTTTGCCTATCCCTGCGGACAAACCTATGTGGGAAGGGGTACACAGACGCAAAGCTATGTGCCGGTAGTGGCAGAATTATTCACCGCCGGACGTGGGTGGCTGGATGAAGCGCCAAATGATCCTTCCTACTGCGATATGGCTCAGATTACGGGTGTATCTATGGATGCCAAGAATTTTGATGAAATAAAGCCCATGATAGAATCCGCAGCGGAGCAAGGGCTTTGGTTAGTATTCGCCGGTCATGATATCGGAGAGGAAGGTGCTCAAACCACACGTACAGTAATGCTGGAAGCTCTGATTCAGTATGCACAAGACCCAGCCCATGGCATCTGGCTGGCTCCGGTTGGTGAAGTAGCGGATTATGTTGTGGCAGAGCGTTGAGCGAGTAAAAAAATATTCAAATCCTGATTTTTATAATCATTCTGTAGCTTTTTAAGTTGTGCATAGCAAACGCAAAGCTATTTTTTTCATGAAATCTAATTTTCACATTTTTCGGACAATTTTCAGAGAATACCAATGGATTCATCTTAGCTTGGGGATTATTGGTAATGTATTATTCTTCATTGGCAGTATTTTTTTTCTGTATGAATCACTCAAAACTGCGGGCGTTTGGCTGTTTATTATAGGTTCTTTTGGCATGCTGATCGGTAGTTTGGGAAACGCAGTAGTGAAATATGAGGAGAAAAAGCAGCCCGCTTAGCTTTTGGTAATAAATCATGTATTTCTTTCTGCCCGATAAGCTAGAATAGCAGTTTACAATTTACTGTAGATGTGAGCGTTACATTCTCACCCGCAAAATTTATTCTGCATGGCGTCAGGGAAAGAACATACACTCGGGACGATACTTTTAACCCCACTGGCAGGGCTGGTAGCCTGGCACCTGAGCGATGGTGATCAGGCAGTTACTGCCCTGGCTACAGGAGGTTGCCTGAGTGGTATTTTCATCAGTCCTGATCTGGACATGCCTACCCGTACGGTATCTGAGACTACGCTGCTGCGTTGGTCCTGGGGAGTGGGCTATATCTGGATTTTTCTCTGGTATCCGTATGCCTTGTTTTTTAAGCATAGAGGCATCAGCCATTGCCCATTGGTGGGTACCTGCACGAGATTGGTATATATGGCAGGTTTAGCTTTTCTGATACAGGAAATTTTTCGTCAAACCATGCAGGTAGATGGGCAACTCATGTTCTGGATGAAAGATCACTATCTGGCTTTAGCAATTTTCTCAGCGGGCTTAGCAGTTTCAGATATAGGCCACTGGATCATGGACAATTTTTGACCTTTAGGTAGTTCTGAGAGATATTCAACCCGGCACTTTTTCCTTCTTTTATCGGACTAATGCTTTTAAATGTACATCAGGTTGGCTAAATTATATGTACCAACAAATAATTAATGTCATGCAAGTACTCACCACAACAGTAGCGCGTATTCTTTTTGCCGTACCTTTTGTCATTTTCGGCCTGTTCCATTTTATGAATGCTTCAGCCATGGCAGGTATGGTTCCTGTACCGGGAGGTGCTTTTTGGGTTTATTTGACCGGAGCGGCAATGCTGGCAGCAGGTGTTGCGATTTTAGCTGGAAAATATGCTCGTATAGCCTGTTTGCTATTGGCACTACTGTTATTGATCTACGTATTCACTATCCATTTACCGGGTGCTATGGGTGGTAATCAACAGTCTATTACCAATTTACTGAAAGATCTGGCGATGGCGGGAGGAGCCTTAGCTGTAGGCAACCAGTTTAGTAAGTAAGGCTTAGAGTTTACTTAAAATTATTGCCTTGATCTCTCCTACATTTTGCTGAGGAATTAGCAAAGGTTTAAGGCTTAGCCACTGCTGCCCTTTTGCAAGCTGTATGTTTCCCAAGGTTAAATACCCCCAACTCTGTTCATATGATTCCTGTCCGCGGTCAGCACGATCATATCCGCTAATAATATCAGGAATAAAAGGCTGACTGATTTGGCGCGAGATTTTATCACCGGGCACAGCAAGTTGCATCTCAGCTCCTGTCTGCTCAGCAGAAGCGGTGTATTTAAGCATAGCTTTATATTGTCCGGCTTCTACAACATCCAGCTTCCAGTACATACTATCCTGCGTACTTGTCCACTGATCAACCCAGTCATTGGCCCAGCCAAAGGGACCAAATTTGTAGCTAAGGTCTCCGGAAAGTGTAGCCTCATGTGCTGGTAAAGTGACTACCGGAGCCTGATCATAACCGACAGGAATTGGAAGGGCATCCGTACCATCCTGAGTCACTTTTGAAAACCACTGTTGATAATCTCTATGCAAACTTCTGACTATATCTGTTCGCTCGGCAGCCAGATCTTGTGTTTCGCCCGGGTCATTGAGCATATCAAACAAGCTGATATCGTTTTCATTTTGCATCACCAGTCGGTACTGCGGTGTGCGTGCCGCTCCGGGGTAAGTTTCTATTTCACCGTTTACCTGATGGGTAAAAATAGTGCGATCCTTTTCCAGATAATCCTTTTCCCCGATGAGCAAAGGAAGAAGACTGATACCATCCAAGGGTTTGGTCTTGACTGGCTCCAACTGGCATAGTTCGTAGAGGGTAGGCAAAATATCTATATGGGCAGTAATCTGATCAATCACTCTTCCTTTAGGTAAATGGCTGTCCCATTGGATAAAGCTAGGAACCCTTACACCTCCCTCATGCACATGTGCTTTGCGGCCTCGCATACCTCCATTGTAACGCCAGGTGTTAGGGCCATTATCGGTAATAAAGAGCACAATGGTATTTTCATTGATCGCCAGTTCATCCAGCTTCTTTAAAATGCGCCCCACATTGTCATCAATGTTTTCGCACATCCCGTAGATAGTGGCCAGCTTATCGCCCAGCCCTTTGGCTTTGTACTTATCAAAATATTGATCCGGCACCTGAAAGGGGCCATGGGGAGCATTATAAGGAATATAGCAGAAAAAAGGCTGGCTTTGATGCTCTTCAATAAAGTTGATTGCATAGTCAGTCAAGGCATCTGTGATGAAACCCTCGGTCTGGATGGTATCCTGATTATGCATCAGCTGGGTATCAAAGTAGTTGTACCAGTGTCCTGCCTTAAAACCGATAAACTCATCAAATCCCTGCCCGTTAGGATCACGGGGGTAGTGAGCGCCATTGTGCCATTTGCCAAAGCAGCCGGTGGCATAACCATTCTGCTTAAACATTTCGGCCAGTGTTACCTCTTCACTACGCATATCTTCCATTCCATCGGTTACCCATGTAGTGCCGGTACGTAAATGGTATCTACCAGTCAGGAGGCTGGCACGGGTGGGAGCGCAAACCGGACTTACAAAAAAGCGATCTAGCCTTACTCCTTCTTTGGCAAAATTATCCAGCACGGGTGTTTCAATAGTATCGTTGCCATGAATGCCTATATCACCATAACCCTGATCATCGGTAAGGATGAGTATCACATTCGGATGGTTGATTACCGGGTACTCTTCCTCTTCAGGAAGGGTGTCGCAGGCAAAAGCAAAAAGAAGAGAGATTACAGCAAGGCTTTTGAAACGAAGCATAAGTCAGACATTAGGATGAAAGCTGGAGTAGTAGATTTTCTCATTGTACTGAGCATAATCATTGAACTGCTCCTGGAATTTTTTGTAAGACGCATAAGCCTTACGGCTGGCTTGATCCATCTCAATCATTTCGTTAACGATCTCGTCACTATTTTGGCGGAACACATTCAGCACCTCATCCGGAAACTTACGAAAATCCACGTTTTCTTCATCTCTAAGTTTGATGGCATAGAGGCTATTCATCACCTCAGACTGAGAAAAGGCCCACATATTCAAACGCTGAACGCAAGTAATGAGGATTGCCTGAATGTCGGAAGGAAGTGCTTCAAACTTTTCTTTATTTGCAAAAAGCTCTAAGGCAGTGCCCGGCTCATGCCAGCCGGGATAATAGTAGTAGCGAGCCACATCATAAAATCCCATCTGATAATCATGAAAAGGACCTATCCATTCGGTGGCATCAATCACGCCTCTTTCCAGGTTGGTGTAAATTTCCCCTCCTGCTACCAGCACAGAAGTACCTCCTGCTCTATTGAAAACTTTGCCTCCGATACCAGGAATCCGCATCTTCAGTCCCTGAATGTCTTCCGGGGTATTGATCTCCTTATTGAACCAGCCCCCCATCTGCATACCGGTATTTCCGGCAGGGAAAGGCAGAAGGTTGTAAGGCGCATAAGTTTCCTGCCACAGTTCGGTACCACCACCACCCACCAACCAGGAGTTGGTTTGCTGGGCATTCATGCCGAAAGGTACTGAAGCAAAAAACTGGGCTGCCGGAATTTTTCCTGCCCAATAATAAGCTGCGCCATGCCCCAACTCTATGGCTCCGTTGCTCACCGCATCAAAAACTTCCAGCGCAGGAACCAGTTCTCCCCCCCCATAAACAGTAATTTCCATACGTCCGCCCGACATCTCCTTAACCCAGTCGGCAAACATATTACAGCCTTCGCCCAGAATAGGAAAATTAGGCGGCCAGGTAGTTACCATTTTCCAACGAAAAGTCTCATTAAAATTGATGTAGGGGGCCTGAGCTTGCTGCTTTTGCTGGCTTGAGGTACAGGCAGTTTGGGCCAATGCCGGAGCAACTACTGCGGCGGTTAAGCCATGACGCAAAAACTTTCGTCGAGTAGATTTAGGTGTGTGACTCATAAATTTTTCAAAAGAGCAAGATATAAAGGAACGTGTAGAAATAAAAAGTAGTTAAAAGCTAAGCATTTGTGACATTTAAAACAAAATCTGTTAACTTTGCAGTCTTTTACGACAAATGGACGGGTTCCATTATGTTTAACAAACATTTATTATGGCAGTAAAAATTAGATTGGCGCGTCGAGGACGCAAAAAACTGGCAATTTACGACGTAGTCGTAGCCGACGCCAGAGCACCACGGGATGGTCGCTTTATTGAAAAATTGGGTATTTATAACCCTAACACTAACCCTGCGATGATTGATATCAGGGAAGACAAAGCTTTGGACTGGTTGCTGAAAGGTGCCAAGCCTACCGATACGGTAAGAGCAATGTTGTCTTATCGCGGGATAATGTTGAAAAAACACCTGCAGATTGGTGTCAACAAGGGCGCTATTTCGCAGGAAGAAGCTGACAAACGCTTCAATGAGTGGATTGAGTCTAAAGAAGCTGAGGTAACAGGCAAGAAAGAATCTTTGGCTAAGAAGCAGGAGGAAGAGAGAAAAGCTCGCCTGGAAGCTGAGAAGAAAATCAACGAAGCTCGCGCTAAGGAATTAGCAGCAAGCCAGCAGGCAGAGGTTGAAGAAGCTGAAGCAGAAGAAGCTAAGGCTGAAACTACAGAGGAAGCCAGCACAGAAGCTCCTGCAGAAGAGGCACAAGCTGAAGCCCCTGCTAAAGAAAAAGAAGAAACTCCTGAAGCTAAGGAAGAGCCTCAGGCTGAAGAGCCTAAAGCAGAAGAAAAAGCCGAGGAGAAAAAAGAGGAAGCTCCTGCTGCTGAAAAAGAAGAGGTGAAAGCTGAGGAAAAGAAGGAAGATGCACCAGTAGCTGAGAAGAAAGAAGAAGCTCAGACTAAGGAAGAGTCTTCGGCTGAAGAGTCTCAGGCTGAAAAGCCTAAAGAAGAGGCCAAGGCTGAAGAACCTAAGGCAGAAGAAAAAACCGAGGAGAAAAAAGAGGAAGCTCCTGCTGCTGAAAAAGAAGAGGTGAAAGCTGAGGAAAAGAAAGAAGACAAATCTTCTGAAGAAAAGAAAGAAAGTTAATACGCTATGCAGGCTGATGATTGCTATCAATTAGGATTCGTCACCAAAACGCATGGCCTGCAAGGGGAAGTTAACGTATATTTAGATGTGGACTTTCCTGAGGCATACGAAGAAATGGAGTCAGTATTTCTGCAACTTCCGGGTTCAGGAACGCTGATTCCTTTTTTTATTGAGAGCCTCCGTCTTCATAAAGAAAGCCTAATTGTCAAATTTGAAGACATTGACACTATAGAGCAGGCAGAAAGTCTGTTGAAAGCAGGGTTGTATTTGCCCCTGGATCAGCTTCCTCAGTTGCAGGAGTGGCAGTTTTATTTCCATGAGATCATCGGCTTTCAGGTAGAAGATGAAAATGAAGGTCAGCTTGGTACGGTCAAAGATGTATATGAGGCTGGCGAGCAGTACCTGATCGCGATGGATTATCAAAGCCGCGAAGTTCTGATCCCCCTCAATGATGATATTATTCTGAAGGTAGATAAAGAAAGAAAAATTGTATTTACCCATCTGCCAGAAGGGCTGTTAGGAGTGTATTTAGAATAGCATGGTGGTGTTATGATGCTAAGTGTTATAGTATTATAGTTATTTTTATGCTTTAAAATATACTATCTAAGAAACTATAACACTCTAAGCAAGTTCGCAATTAGCCAAAGCTACATAGTCAGGACGGTCCGCTACATGTTGATGGCGGTAGCTTTTGAGCATCTCTCCCTGATAAAGCACAAATACGCCTGACATACGAAACCCATCCCCGGCTAGCCATCCTATACCATGGGTTTTGATAACTCCTGCTTTGAAACCTCTGATCCAGGCATGGATACCAAAAAGTTGACTAATTGTACCACGCTTAAGCTGAAAAGTATTGTAGAGGCTGCAATCCGGATCACTGATATGCTTAACATCTGCAAGGCCATACTTCTCCAGAAAAAGCTCTCCTTCATAATGAGAGCTCATATGTACCAGTACTATTTCCACTCCTTGCCGCTCTATTTCCTGACGGTGCTTTTGGATATCAGCCATAGCTTCACGGCAAAAAGTACAGCCAAAGTGACGTAAAAAGACGAGAAAAATAGGTTTGCGAAATGATAGATCATTTAATGAGTCTCCTTCCTGCGTATGGAATTTCTTTAAAGTATCGGGTAGAGAATCGTGGGGGTTAGATTTATCATCATTGGGCGACTGCCAGGCTCTAAAAATATGGTAAAGTATGATGCCAAATATTATTGACCAGAGTACATCTTTAAGGGCAAGAAATGAAGCAAGGCGGGCAGTAATAAGCTCACTAAAATAATAACTGACCAACATTACCGAACCACATAATTTGATGAAGATGCCTGTGGTAATGATCAAAACATGTCGGACAGGATCGTCGGCAGCGAGATAATATGCTGCACCAAAAATCACTGCTATTAACCCTAGTATCTTCCAGGGAAAAAGGACAAAAGGAGTAGGCATACCTGCCCAGCGCAACATTACTTCAGTAAAAAGCGCAAAAGTTAGTCCCCAGACGGCATTGGTAATGCCAGCAAAACGAAGGACTATAGCAATCCAGTCAGGTAAATTTTTCATAGCTTGATTCGGCACTTTTGACTTGATAAGTTCTGCTCAGAATAAATACAAAAGGAATTACCCATATTAGGTCATTCATGATGAGATGAAACAAATACTGCTTGGTAGCTTCTTTTTCCAGCACAAAAAAGTAGAACCAGAGGGCTCCTCCAATTTTAGAAGCAATCCCCACTGCTAATAGATACCACAGACGGGTAGGATAAATAGCAATGGCTACATACATAGCGCCAAATAGCATAACCCCTACTCCCTGCCAACTGATGATGGCAGGAGCATCCAATCCACTTTGACTGATCCATCGGTAAAAAGAGTTGGGAAAATTATAGATAAAAAAACCCCAGCCTAAATTATATGTGCCAGCAAGTAGTAAGACTCCCCTCATCCAGGGTTCTACCCTTAGTTCTTCCTCTTCTAGCATACAACTTTTATCCTTTGGAGTGGGCAAATTTTTATCCTGTTAATGCACATAACTTCCTGCATTAATATCTATCGTACAACCAGTAGCATGATCCGCCAGTCCGCTGGCCAAAAAAGCAACGGTAGGCGCTATGTCCTCCGGCTTGGTCAATGTGTTAAGAGCTAAGTCATCCTTGACATAGGACTCGCCATATTTTTTTATAAAATCATCAGCCATATCAGTATGCGTAAAGCCTGGGGCCACAATAAAAGCTTTAATTCCTTGTCTGCCGTATGCCCTGGCAATAGAACGGGTAAGGGCTACTATTCCTCCTTTAGAAGCCGCATAGGCCAGAAAGTCTGCCGTATCACCCCTGAACGCAGCGCGGGAAGAGATATTGATGATACGCCCCCCACCACAGCTGGTAAAATGCTCAATAGACTTTTTGCAGAGTAAGCCAGTAGCATGTAAGTTGACCAGCATTGTCTTGGACCAGGCATCCGTAAACGCAATATCATCGCCTTCAACCTCAGAGCTGATGGCAATACCTGCATTATTGATTACTGCATGCAATCTGCCAAACTTAGCCATAACATTCTCAAACAGCTGAATTACTTCAACCGGTTTGCCTAAATCTGCCTGAAAGGTTTCTGCTCCCCTACCAATATCTTCCGCTACCCGATGGGCTGTATTGCTGTTGCGATGGTAGTGTACAGCGATTTGCGCGCCAGCTTCAGCCAACTGTTCTGCAATTGCTTTTCCTATCCCCCGGCTGGCTCCGGTGACCAGTATTTTCTGCCCTGATAAATCTATTTTCATAAGTTATATATGTAAATAATTTACAAAGGAAAAGTTAAAAAAAATCTGCAACAAGTATAAATTATTTTTTTGTCCTGAGAATTTTATTCTACTGCAGCCCCTGACCCTGATAAGGATTTTGTATACTTGTTTTTTTCAAAAAATATCAATGTTATGCATATCACTCCGGAGCAGGCCAACGAACTCATCCAGAAGAGAAGGTCCATTTATCCTCCCCTCTATAGTGGGGAAACAGTAGACCATCATATTATTGAGCAAATGTTAGAGAACGCTAACTGGGCTCCTACTCATGCCCTGACCGAACCCTGGCGTTTCACAGTATTCACAGGAACTGGCTTACAAAAACTAGCTGACTTTCAGTCGGAATTATATAAAGAATTGAGCTTGGCAGAAGGCAATTTTGATGAGAATAAATACCAAAAGCTGAAGGATAAGCCTCTGCAATGCTCTCATATTATTGCTATAGGGATGAGCCGTGACCCTAAGAAAAAAGTACCCGAAATAGAAGAAGTAGAATCCACAGCCTGTGCTGTACAGAATATGTACCTGACAGCTACTGCCTATGGAGTCGGCTGTTATTGGGGAAGTGGAGGAATTACCTATCGCAAAGAAGCCAAGCCATTTTTTAGTTTGAATGAAGAAGATAAGCTTCTAGGCTTTTTGTACATAGGGATGCCAAAAGAAGGTAGGTGGCCGCAAGGTCGGAGAAGCCCCATTGATACAAAAGTAACATGGGTGAAGGATTAAGCTGCTTCACCAGCTGTAACGGTCAAATAAGCTTTTTGCCTCTTCTGCAAAACGTGCAATATCACTTTGTGAAGTAGTATCTGCCCTGACTAATTTTAGATTGCTTAGGCTGGCAGGTACTTCAATATCAGGCCGGGCAGGGTACAAAAAATGTGAACGAGTGTATTGTGCAATAATGTCACGGGAGAAAAGATAATTGAGCAGCGCACGAGCCTGAGCAGGATGAGGTGCTTCGTAGAGAATGCTGACTCCTGTCAGGTGGAGATAGGTAGCAGGAGTGGGAAAGATCAGTTGAGCGGATTGGAAACGCTTATCACCGTTATGGTGCTTTACGTATTCTGCTGTATTCATAAGCGCAAGCCAGGCAGTACTATCACTAATGGAAAAGTGAGCAGAGGAACGGTTCTGAATAGAATCTACCAAATTATCGGGTAGCTCAGATATCCATTTTTCAGCTTCAGATCCCTGGTCAGCCAGCATAGAGGCAAGCTGTGAATAATAAATATTTTTGTTCCGGGCTCCCCAGCCTACTTTTCTTCGCCATTCAGGATTGGTCAGTTCAGCATAGCTACGCACTTGTAGGGTATCTACACTATCGCGCAGGTAAGCAATGGCATTAGCACTATAGCCCAGCCCTATCCATTGTAAATTACGATCGCGAAGATGATTTGGAACGGCATTGACAATGCTCCCCTGGGAAAGGGTATCCAATAAACCAGCCTGCTTTGCCTGCTGAAGATAAGTGATGCCTTCTAACAGAATAAGGTCAGCCATTACACTATCCTGCTGCTGTTGGACCAGGCGTTCAATAATCTGCTCACCGGTATCGCTTATAATATTCACTCTCACTCCTGAAGATCGCTCAAAGGCGGTAAATAATTTTCGGTCAGCAGTATTCAGCGCATTGGTGTATACATTCACTACGTCTCCTTGCTGTACAGTAGGAGGGGGAGAATCACAGGCAAATATGCTGCAAAGCAGAAATAAGAGAATCCAATAAAATTTAGTCATAAACTGATGAGTACAACTTTGCCTTTAAGCGGTCTGCACTTTATTTACTACAGGGTAGCTTTTAAGTAACTTTTTGCTAAGGTAATGGAAGCGGGCGAAAAGTAAAATGGCAGCGATGGTAAGGCTAAGGAGTAATCCATACCAGATACCATGCGGACCCAACTCCATAGTAAAAGCCAGCCAGTAAGCAATAGGCAGGCCTACCAGCCAGTAAGCTACCAAGGTAATCATGGTGGGTATTTTCACATCGGCCATTCCTCTTAGCGTACCCAGCCCCACGGCCTGTACGCCATCCGAAAGCTGAAAGAACGCAGCTACTATCAGTAAAGAGCCTGCCAGCTCTATTACTTCCGGCTCGTCAATATAGAGAGAGGGAAGAAAATGTTTGCCTACAACAAAAATTATAGCTGAGAGAGTCATCAGCATCAAGCTCATCAGAAAAGCACTAAAGCCGGCTCTTCTCATGTTGGGGATATCCTGCTTCCCTAATTGATTACCAACTCTTACGGTAGAGGCCGCGGCAATACCAGTGACCATCATATAACTGACTGCTGCCATATTGAGCGCAATCTGGTGTGCTGCCAGTGCCTGTGCGCCCAGCCAGCCCATCATGATAGCTGCACAGCTAAAAGCTCCTACTTCAAATACATACTGAAAACCAGTAGGTACGCCTAATTTCAGCATCCGTACAACCAGCTTTTTTTGAAAATGCTTGATCTTGAGGCCCTGCTGAAACCAGCTTGCTCTAGTCACATAAGCAATCATTACTACTGCCATTATGATTCTTGAGATAAAAGTAGCCCACCCGGCACCATTTAGTCCAAGAGCAGGAAAGCCTAGCTTGCCATAGATCAGCAGATAATTGAGGGCTATATTCAGGAGGTTAGCACTCAGCGTAATAAACATGGCCGTACGGGTAAAAGAAAGCCCCTCTGCATATTGCTTGAAAGTCTGGAACAGCATAAAAGGAACCAATGAGAGCGTGATGATCAGCAGGTAAGGAATAGTGATCTCAACCACCTGCTCAGGCTGTTCCAGATAGTAAAGTAGTGACGAGCCTCCCAACACCAGTAAGCCTAGCAAAAAAGCAGCGCATATATTAATGATGAAGCCATGACGAAATACCTGCCCGCTTTTTTGCTTATCGCCTTCGCCATCGGCAGCCGCTACCAGTGGGGTGATGGCCATAGATACGCCAATGCCAAACATCAGTACCAGCGAAAAAATACTGTTTGCCAGTGACACGGCAGCCAGCGGGTCAGTGCCTAATTCTCCTACCATCACGCTATCGGCTACACCAACAGTAATATGCCCGAGCTGGCTGAGCACAATTGGATAAGCAATAATGAAAGTAGTCCGAAAATGTTTGCTTAAAGGTTGTAATGACATGCTTGAAATAGGCGGTCAATAAGTATGACCAAATTATAGCCTGATGATAAACAATCTGGCTGATAAAAAATTCCTTTCCATTTAAAGGTTTAAGAGGCGAGCGGCTTTCAACAATCCTGAAACACTAATGGCGTCAGTAATCCGACCTTCCATCACCATATCAACTGCTTCCGTGAGGGGAAGCTTCATAATTTCCAAATCTTCAGTCTCGTCAAATTCGGGATTGCCTTCTTCCAACTCGCGAGCGATGTAAGTAAATCCTTCTTCATCAGTCACCGAGTTAGAAGTGTGAAGACGCATGAGCAAAGTCCAGCTTTTGGCGGTAAGGCCGGTTTCTTCTTTAAGTTCCCGCTTGGCAGACTCCAGCGGATCGTTGGCTTTGCTACCGCCACCCATAGGTATCTCCCAGGAGTATTCATTCAGCGTATAACGATACTGGCCTACCAGCCAGGTGTTACCTTCATTATCTATTGGAATAATGCCTATTGCCAGGTTTTTAAAAAGCACCTTGCCATAAATACCCTCCCCTCCTCGTGGATTGATCACCTGATCTTCATGGACTTCTATCCAGGGATTCTGGTAAATCTCTTTGCTACTGATTTGCTTCCAGGGATTGATATGCTCTTTCATGTCGCAATATATTTTTTCCGCTAATACGCTCTATGTTTAGAATGTTAATTCCAGATGATTTTTAACAGAGCACAAATATAATGCAACGAAAATAGCAGTATGTAGTTTTGGCAAATGTGAGAAAATGAAGTAGCCCTCTCTTACCTGGCAAGCTCTTGAAAGCAGTTAATGCTCAAAGTTTTGGAGAAAAAAATCTAATCCACCAGCTTCTTGTAAAAATCCCACATGACAATGCCTATGCTGACAGAAATATTGAGCGAATGTTTGGTGCCAAACTGGGGAATTTCCAGACAGGTATCTGCTTTCTCCACTACTTCGTCTGTAATCCCAAAAACTTCATTGCCAAATACCAGACAATATTTATTATCTCGGTAAGGAAGAAAATCCTGTAGTGGTACACTTTCGTCTACCTGTTCCACACATAAAATTTTGAAGCCTTCTTCTTTAAGCTCTTCAATTAATTCAACAGTCTTTTCGCGGTATTCCCAGCTTACGGAATCCGTAGCGCCCAAAGCCGTCTTATTAATCTCGCGGTGAGGAGGAGTAGCCGTAATGCCACAGAGATAGATTTTTTCAATCAAAAAAGCATCTGCCGTGCGGAAGGCTGATCCTACATTATTCATGCTGCGGATATTATCCAGCACAATGACGATCGGGTGCTTCTTTTTAGCCTTAAACTCTTCCAGGCTCAGGCGTTCCAGTTCTTCGTTCTTAAGTTTTCTCATATGTGCATAGATATATGCTCCCCTACAAATCCTGAGTTTCACCTTAAGCAAGATGAAGCTATCCTATCATGAATGTACTCTGTAGTAGAAGCGGGTTTTGGCTAAATAGTCAATATATAAGATATTGATATGAAGACAATGAATATAAAAATTTATCTACACTTATGAAGTACGAATTGTTTTTGCGGAGGTAAGGCTTCTTCTTATTTTTGTAAAATCTCCTGTTTTAAAAAAACACAAATATGCCTGGTGCCAAAGCTAAGAAGGTCAGCAAGGAAGCAAAAAAAGAAACGCCTCTCATGAAACAGTACAATGCCGTAAAAGCTAAGTACCCGGGGGCATTATTGCTGTTTAGAGTAGGAGATTTTTATGAGACTTTCGGAGAAGATGCCATTACGGCCAGCAAAATACTTGACATTGTACTAACCAAGCGGGCAAATGGTTCTGCCTCGGAAGTAGAACTGGCAGGCTTTCCTCATCATGCGCTGGATAATTATCTGACCAAACTGGTGCGTGCTGGTCAGCGTGTAGCGATCTGTGATCAGCTGGAAGATCCGAAATTTGCTAAAGGAGTGGTGAAAAGAGGAGTTACCGAACTGGTTACACCCGGCCTCTCTTTCAACGACAACGTGCTGGACCGTAAGCGCAATAATTATCTTGCCTCCTTGCATTTTGAAAAAGATACAGTCGGCATAGCCCTGCTGGATTTGTCAACCGGAGAATTTCTCGCTTCCTGTGGTACAGTTGCTTATATAGAAAAGCTGCTGCAGAGCTTCAACCCGGCAGAAGTTATTTACTGCAAAAAGGACAGAAAAATTTATGAAGAGCTTTTCCGTGATCAGTATAATACCTATCGCCTGGAAGACTGGCTGTTTACACACGATTATGCTTACGGAAGGCTCACCAAGCATTTTAATACCCAATCCCTCAAAGGTTTTGGGGTAGAAAATCTAGCTGAAGGCATTATTGCTGCCGGAGCAGTGCTGTATTATCTGGAAGAAACCGAGCATAGGGAGATCAGTCATATATCCTCTCTGGCACGTATTGAGGAAGAAAAATATGTTTGGCTGGATAAATTTACGATCCGCAATCTAGAGCTCATCTTTCCGCAGCACGAAGGGGGAGTGCCCCTGATTGATGTGCTGGACAAAACCTGTACCCCTATGGGAGCCAGGCTACTTAAGAAGTGGATTGTACTGCCTCTGAAATCCAAGACGGCCATAGAAGAGCGGCTGCACACGGTAGAAGCTTTACTGGAACAGGAAGAACTCCGAAAACAGATTATCCAGTATCTTAAAACTATTGGCGATCTGGAGAGGCTCATCTCCAAAGTTGCGGCGGGAAGAATCAATCCGCGAGAGATGATACAGCTTAAAAGAGCCATCAAGCATACCATTCCGGTTAAGCAGTTGCTGGCTTCTTTAGACATTCCTCAACTTAAAAAGCTGGCCGATCAGCTCCACACCTGTGAGTACATTCTGGATAAGATTGAGCGTGAGCTCCGGGATGATCCTCCCCTGGTCACCAATCAGGGCGGGCTGATCAGAGAAGGAATACACGAGGAGTTGGATGAACTCAATAAAATTGCTTACTCCGGTAAAGATTATCTGGAGCAGGTTCGGCAAAGGGAGATTCAGAATACTGGCATCAGCTCTCTGAAATTGTCATACAACAAAGTATTTGGTTACTATCTGGAAGTAAGCAATGCCCACAAAAACAAGGTGCCTTCCAGCTGGATCAGGAAACAAACTTTGGTAAATGCTGAGCGCTACATTACCGAGGAGCTAAAAACATACGAAGAAAAAATCCTGCATGCCGAAGAAAAGCTTACCCATATTGAGCAAAAGCTTTATCAGGATTTAGTGCTGGCTACCTCTGAGTTTGTGACACAGATTCAGCAGAATGCCCGTACTCTGGCGGTGGTAGACTGTCTCTCTTCTTTTGCACAGATTGCTTTTCAGAATCACTATACTAAGCCTGCTTTGACAGAAGATGAGGTGATTGATATCAAAGAGGGGCGGCATCCGGTGATAGAAAAGCAGATGACACCCGGAGAAAATTATGTGCCTAATGATATTTATCTGGACAATGAAAAGCAGCAGATCATCATCATCACTGGCCCTAATATGGCGGGTAAGTCAGCCCTGTTGAGGCAGACAGCACTGATCGTACTGATGGCGCAGATGGGTTCCTTCGTACCGGCTACCCATGCGCAGATTGGGATAGTGGATAAGGTATTCACCCGTGTAGGGGCTTCGGATAACCTGGCAAAGGGCGAGTCTACTTTTATGGTAGAAATGATAGAAACCGCCAGTATTATCAATAATTTGAGTAATCGTAGCTTATTACTGATGGACGAAATAGGACGGGGTACCAGTACGTATGACGGAATCTCTATTGCCTGGTCTATCGTAGAATATCTGCACAATCACCCACGTTTTCAGGCCAAAACACTTTTTGCTACCCACTATCATGAGTTAAATCAGCTTTCTTCCGACTTTGAAAGGATCAAAAATTACAATGTAGCAGTCAAGGAAGTAGGCAATAAGATTTTGTTTTTGCGTAAGCTAAAAGAAGGAGGAAGCGAGCATAGCTTCGGTATTCATGTGGCACAAATGGCGGGCATGCCTCAGCAGGTAGTGATGCGTGCCAGTGAAATCATGCGTCATCTGGAAAAAGATAAGATCAATGGTAAAGCATCAAAGCAGATGAAAGAAATCCCCAAACAGCAAAATTTTCAGCTTTCATTATTTGAGGCAGACCCTAAGTTTATCAAAATCAAAGAGATGTTGGAGAATACAGACATCAACACAGTTTCACCAGTAGAAGCCTTGCTGAAGCTGAATGAACTTCAGCTGATCATGAATTCTAAATCAGATTAATTAGGGGGAGGTTTCCTCTATTTCCTGCATAAGCTTCGTGATAAAATGGTTGAAGTGAAGACCTAAAAGATGAGTATAGTGATCGGGTGATTTACTATATTCATCAAAGTTCGCTTTAATATGATTGATAATATCTTCCATCTGCTGTAGCTGCATCAGTTTAATGTAGGACATTACCTTATGGTTGTTACTACGAAACAGTTCTTCATCTCCTACCTTCAAAGCGTTTATAATGAAAACCTTACTATTTTCAGTAAGCTTAAGAATCTGTTCTAAAATCTTAACATAATCTGCCTGATCATTTATATAAAGGGCTTTGAGCTGAGAAAAATCAGGTGTATCCAGGTTAATATCGGCGGTCACTACTTCCTCCTCATGTTCATTGTTTCCCGAATCGTTTACGATTTTAGCATTCACAATGCTAGAGAAGTAACTGAGTTTGTGGTGGAGGTCTTTAGGATTAATAGGCTTGGCAATATAATCATCCATTCCGTTTTCTTTAATACGCAGCCTTGTACGGTCTGATACGGAGGCTGACAAAGCCAGAATAGGAATATTGCTGTAATGTGGGTCCTTGAGTTTTCTGATTTCCCGGGCTGCTTCAAAACCATCCATCTCGGGCATTTGTATATCCATCAGGATAAGGTCATAATGGTTTTGTTTTACTTTCTCTAAGGCTTCCAGTCCGTTGAGGGCAGTGTCTAGCTGTATATGCCAGGTATCACATAACCCTTCCATCAAAAACTGGTTAGGAATCACATCTTCAACATATAGTACTTTTAGTCCCTCCAAAGACTGAAACTCATGGATAAAGCTTTGATCACTTTCTGTCTGGGAAGATGCCGAACCCGGTACTTTTTTGAAAGGAAGTTTGACTTTGAAAGTAGTGCCTTTACCTTCTTCACTATGAAGTATAATTTCCCCCCCAAACATATCTACCAGCTTTTTTACGATAGAGAGCCCTAAGCCGGTACCCCCAAAATAATGGGACGTTCGCTGGCTAGCTTGTTTATAAGGATCAAAAATAATCTCTTGCTTATCATCCGGAATACCGATGCCGGTGTCAGCCACTTCAAAAAGAAGGGTATATTCATGCTCAGTCTCGCTGTCTACATATATACTAAGGATTACCTGTCCGTCTTCGGTAAATTTAATAGCATTATTAAGGAGATTATTCAGTATCTGCCCTAAGCGATTGACATCACCATTGAGCATCTCAGGAAGCTCTTCTTCCAGTAAGGTACGAAACAGCAAGCCTTTTTCCTGGGCAAGCGTTTTGTAAGTCATTTTGATACCCTGAAGAAACTCTTTGAGATTAAAATCGTCCTCGGCAAATCCTAGTTTACCCGCTTCAATTTTGGAATAGTCCAGCACGTCATTGATAAGAGCTGTAAGACTTTCACCAGAGAACTTAAGGGTCTGGAGTAGCTTAGTCTGGTCTGCCCGAGGGGTACCCTGTAACATCAAATGTGTCATGCCCAGCACAGCGTTGAGAGGTGTCCTTATCTCATGGCTCATGGTAGACAAAAACTCTTCTCTATTTTTCAAAGTTTGCTCAGCCTCTTCGCGTGCTTCTTCCAGTCGTTCTTCGTTTTCTTTGAGTTCGCTAATATCGGAAATGCGCAATAGGGCAAAACTTTGATAATTGGTCTGAAAAAAAGAGATAGCCACATTGGCCCAGAAAGCTTTCTGGTGCAAGTCAACACAGCGTATATTTTGTTGCAAGGCTTTGGTATTCAGCAACGCGCTTTCCAGGGGCTCAAGCTCAGTACTGCTATCAAATAAGTTTTGAAAATGTTTCCCTTCCAGTTCCTCTTCAGAGGTTTCAAAAACTTCCAGAAAGTTTTTGTTTACCTTTTTAATTATCAAAGAGGGCAATTCTACCAATGCAATTGCATCTGCCAGGTAGTTAAATACATTGGTGAATAAAGAAGCAGGGTCAGATACTGATTCTGCATGAGGGATACGTTTGAGCAGCACCAGAAAAGAAGGAGATTCATCCTGAGCAGACTCTTCCAGTTTTCTAAAGTCAACTTCTAACGCCAGTATTTCTCCAGATTTAGTGATAAAACGACTTTTGAAGCTTTCTAAAGGAGCAGTAAAGGCATTCTGAAAATGAAGTTCCGCAGTGGTACGGTCTTCAGCATGAATAATACTTTCTATTCTTCTTCCCTCAAGCTCATCTTGCGAATAGCCAAGCACTTGCCGTATTGAAGGGCTTATGTATTTTATTGTTAGGTCTTTCTGAAAAAAACATACTACTTCATCTACATATTCAGCGATGAGTTTGAGGTATTGAGGTGCTGACTGAAAATCATTTAATGCTTGTTCGTCCAGTGGATAAAGCCGAACCGTAGTATGGGTTTGCTGGCCTTGAGCACTATAAAACTTGTCCAGCATCACCCGCATGGGTATAAAAGTATTATTCTGCTTGATTCTGCACTGGTATTGCGTACTGACTATCCCGTTAAGTATTACTTCTTCCTTGGCAAACCGCAAGCGTTGCTGATCTGCCGGATGTAGCATATCAATAAAATTACTGCCCTGATAGACACTAATATCAAGCAGTGAGGTAGTGGCCGGACTGATATAGTTGACTTTACCTTGAGCATCTAACAACAAAAGCGCTGCCTGGCTTGAGGAGTTTGAAGAAGAAGGAAAAACCGGAGGTTCATATTCTGCTCCTTTTTCGTAAGCAATGAGCCGGTTCAGTTTTCCCTGGGTATCAAATGTCCTTTTTACAATGTTTTGTACCTGGACAAGTTCTCCGTTACTTTGGTATGCCCGATAAGTATAAGTTTTTAAGGCAAGACGGTCTCGGGTATCCTGCTCCATTTCCTGTTGAATACGCGCCTTGTCTTCATCTGCTATAAGAGCTGTAAACCCTCCTACACCAATATACTCAGCCTGACGATAACCATAGAGCTGACGTACCGCAGGGTTTACGTACAGGCATTGCAATTGGGCATTGTAGAGTGAAACTATGTGAGGCACATTATCTGCCAACAGTTTATAATTGAGGCTTAATGCATCTTCACTGGCGGCCAGGGCTTCAATTACCATCATGTAGATATCACCTTTTTCGTGGGTTATGGTACTAAGCAGAAAGCTGACTGGCAACAGCTGTTCATCCTGGCGGATGATAAAAGCTTTTTGTTCTAATGTTTGAGATGAAGAAGCAGGTTTATGGGACAGGAACGCTTGTAGGTTCTGATGAATGTCTTGCTCTATTAGATCAAATATACTTTTGCCTTCGGCTTCTGCTGAAGTGTATTGAAATAAATAACTGGCAGTGGAATTAAAATAAATGATACTCCCTTGCTTGTCAAAAATGACAACAGCTTCCGAAGCATCATTGAATATTTCATTAAGTCTGCCTTTATCCATTTTCAAGGTACAGAGGATTTTTCCTCACAAATGTATGGTTTATTTGATTAAAAATATAAAAATTATAATATTTTTTATTAAAAAATGACAAATAATCTTTTCTAGATGTCTTTACTAAGTCTTTATAAGCTTTAATTGAGCCTGAAAAAGAACATTTTATAGATAAATTGCTCAATTAAATACAAAATTAACGTGTAAGTTAAGAAATTAATCAAGGATTTGAAAAGTGAAAATTTACGTTGAAACAAAGCTAAGGAGTTTCTGATAAAGCTCATCAGGCTTAATAGGTTTGAGAATATAGTCGTTCATTCCGTACTGCTTAATTTGCTCGATGGTCTCATCAGAAAATGAACCAGATAATGCGATAATGGGTACTGAAGCATTGAATAATGATCCTGCCTGACGGATAATCTGTGTAGTCATGTATCCATCCATCACTGGCATCTTTAAGTCCATCAGTACAATATCATAATGATGATGATGAAGTCTGTCCAGGGCTTCGCGTCCATTGAGAGCAGTATCTAGATGTACCTGCCAGATAGAACATAAGCCTTCCATCAGGAAATGATTTGCAATAATATCCTCCACATACAAAAGCCTTAGACCATGGAGCACAGATTGGTCCTGAGGTTGATCAAAGGAGAATACCTCACCTTGCTTTTGATTGTTAGCCTGAGCATTTCCTATAATAGTAAGAGGAACAGTAAAGCATAGTTCTTTTTGCCGAGCTGAGTGGGTATTAACATACCAATTTGCTCCGATAAGGGAAGCAATATGATTTACAACGCCAATCCCCAATGCTGCTTTGTCAAATATATTTTTATCAAGTTCCGCATTAAATACGAAGTTGAATTTTTCAGCATCCTCATCTGATTTGTTATAGGTAATCTGAAGTTTGATACCATTGTTTTTTTCTGTGGCGGCTTCTATAAGCGCTTCCAGTATAATTATCAGCGCTTTGCAGATAAGCTGCATATCGCCCATCAAAAAGAGCGGAAGTACTGTATCTGCCTCATATTTCAGCTTTAATCTCTGAGTTTGCGGATAAGTATTAAAAGCCTTTTCTATCGCTTCTACCACCTCGAGGACGCTAAAAGGTTGAGGATCTGGAGACATTCGTTCATGAATAAGGTCATCATAAAGTAGTATGTGCTCAATTGCTTTTTGTAACCGCTGACCTGAATGCTGCATATTGTGCAGGAGAGGTAATTGGTCAGTACGAGGGTGCATATTCAACAGACGGTCTACCAGCGTAGAAAGCGTATTGAGGGGCATATCAGTCTCATCCTTTAGTAAGTTGAGCAACTGACGGGTTTCGGCCTGGATATGTTGTTGAGTTTCCTCTCTTTCAGCCTTGATCTTTTTGTTTTTAGGGTAAAGTGTAGCAAGATACACCGCAGGTATTTTGTGCAGGCGAGAAATTCGTTGTATGCCTATATCTGCGGTAAACGAGTCTTGCTGGTGGCCCCGCACCTGTTTTTGAGATATATGGATACTCTTTTGTGTAGAGCTTATAAACATATCAAGTTCGGCTTGAAATGCTGACGAAAACAGCCCGGAAAATGGCTGATAACTTAGTTGCTTGTTTTCGTAGGATAGTAAATGCAGCGCAGAAGGATTAGCATACTGTATGCCATATGAAGTATCAAAAATGACGATAGCATCTGAAGATTTTTCAAAAAGATGATAAAGTTTTTCTTGATTCATGGATTAAACCTTCCTATGAGAATGCGAGAAAAGCAGATTTAATGTGCCAACTATCTTATTGCAATTTATCAAAACCAATGACTCATTTCATTTTTAGAGACTCTTTTCTGGGAAGGATAAGGGAAATGTTTGTAATGTGCATAAATTTGCACCTCAACATACTGAAGGATAAAGTAGTTAAAGCCAGGTAAGTGGGATAAAAGCATATTTTTTTACTTTTTAAAAACAAAAGCATGAATCATATATCAGACGGAAGAGATGCATCAGTAGCAGAAGTGATCGCAAGAATGTTTCTTGACATAGGAGTAGTAAAGTTAAATACCGAGGAACCTTTTCAATGGAGTTCGGGCTGGAAATCTCCAATATATTGTGATGGGCGTATTTCCCTCTCTTACCCTCAGGTAAGAAGTTACATCAAGGAGGAATTGGCAGAGCTTGTTCGCAAACGTTTTCCGGATGCTGAAGCTATTGCAGGAGTGGCTACTGCAGGGATACCTCAGGGAGTGTTACTTGCAGATTTATTGGAATTGCCTTTCTTGTATGTACGCACCAAACCTAAGGGACACGGTATGACAAACATTGTAGAAGGAGAAGTGGTTAAAGGCCAAAAGGTAGTGGTAATAGAAGACCTGGTGTCCACCGGGAGTAGTTCGCTGAAAGCAACCGCAGCCTTAGATTTATCAGGGCTGGAAGTATTAGGGCTTATCTCAGTCTTTACCTATGGTTTTGATACTGCACGAGAACACTTCGCCAATGCAGGTATTCCCTTTATCTCGTTGAGTAATTATGATGTATTAATCAAAGAAGCGGTAGAGCAGGACCTGATCTCAGCTACCGATCTTTCTTCACTGCAAGAGTGGAGAAAGGCACCTCATCTTTGGAAACAAGATGCCTAAGCTCTTTTAGTGTATTATTTTTTTGCCAGGCTAAACGTCCACACCGGACGTTTGGCATGGTTTACCACATCTTCAGCGATACTTCCACTCAGCAGATGACTGATGCCTCTGCGACCATGAGTGGCCAGAGCAATCATGTCTGCATTGATATCTTCAGCGAAGAAGACTATGCCATCCTCTTCTACATCATCGTTATATACATTCAAAGTGTAATTTTTCAATTTATGCTTTTCTACAAAAGCTTTCATCTCCTTTTTGTAGTAACGATCGCTCTCAAATGAGCTGGGTGTATTGACACATATAATGTGGAGAGTGGCATCAAATAGTTCCTGTAATTTAGCAAGCTCAGGCACGAGCTTATCGTCATCGTCTCTCAGATTGGTAGCAAACACAATGTTTTTGATAGAATCAGGCTCAACGGCTCCCTTGACAGTGAGTACCGGGCAATGGGCACGGCGTACTACTTTTTCTGTGTTGGAGCCTATCAATACCTCTTCTATACCGCTACTGCCCTGAGTACCCATTACCACTAAGTCAACTTCCTGGTCTGAAATGGTTCGGGCAATACTTTCGTAAGGATTTCCGATCTCTACCTCACCATCTAATTGGATATCTGCGTATTTAGGATTTTTTACCAGTTCAGTGAGTTGCTCTTTCATTCGCTTGAGCAATTGGGCAAAGAACATGGAGTCCATACCGTCGGGAGCAGTTACCTCCCCCATAGCGTTGAAAGAAGTGCCATGAGGAGCCTCAACAACGTTGAGTAGCTTTACAGTTGCAGAGGTTTTTTTGGCTATACCATGGGCAAGATCCAGTGCATATTGCGCTTGTTGAGAAAAATCAGTAGGAACAAGAATACTTTTCATAACTAAAAATAATTTTACGTTGATTGGCTAATGCAGCAGTAAATTATAAGATTTATCGGATTAGTCGAGCCGCTTGTAATAATATAGAAAAATTAATAGGCCTTTTTCAGAAAAATTCAGATAAGTAAATGGCCGATTCCAAAGCTGAGTACATAAATAAGTGTAGTAAGAGCCATTTGTTTAAGATAAGGGTCTAGTTCAACCGAAGTTTTTTTATGCTGTACAGCCAAGCCATTTTTGATGAGTAGCGGTACTGTAATCAAAAAAAGTAATTGCCACCAGGACTCAAAGTTGAGCAGTATGTACCAGATAGAGCAAAGCATACCTGACAGTAATAGTATCCAATGATAAATGACTGCACGGCCACGGCCCAGACGCACCGGAATAGAACGTTTTCCGGCCAGCTCATCGGTCCGTATATCCCGAATATTGTTCACATTGAGTACCGCAGTAGAAAAGAGGCCACAACTCAGGGCGGGTAGCAGATAATCCCATGGATGCTGTTGGGCATATAAATAATAAGAACCCAACACCCCTACCAGTCCAAAAAAGATCAGGACAGAAATATCCCCCAGGCCGGCATAGCCATAAGGTTTGCTACCCGAGGTATAAGTAATGGCCGCGAAAATAGCTGCTACGCCCAGTAGGAGGAAAAATAGCAATAACAATTGATTGCCGGGCAACGCGGTAAGCAAAAGTAACACTCCACTGACAAAAGAAAGCACTCCAAATAGGATAATTGCTTTTTTCATGGCCTGCGGACTGATATGCCCGGCCTGCACGGCACGAGAAGGTCCCTCACGCTCAATACTATCGGCACCATGAATGGAGTCGCCATAATCATTGGCAAAATTAGAGAGAATTTGCAGGAATATGGTGGTAAGCACGCTAAGGGCAAATATCTGCCAGTTGAAATGATCTGCATAGGCTGCCAGAAAAGCTCCCATCCCTATGCTGGCCAGTGCCAGAGGTAAGGTACGAGGGCGTGCTGCCAGTATCCAGGCCTGAAGTTTACTCATGCTATGTTAAGACTCAATCGCCTTGATTAATTCATCTGAAAGAGGCTTTACTGAAGATGGAAAAAACTTCACCAGCTTGCCCTCTTCATCTACCAGATACTTGCAGAAGTTCCAGCTGGGCTCCTGATCGTTCCATCCGTTCTGGCTGCTATCACTCAGCCAGCGGTAAAGGGGATGTTTGTCTAAACCTTTGACCGATATTTTCTCAAACATCGGGAAAGTCACTCCGTAACTTGCTTCACAAAAAGTAGCGATCTCTTCATTGCTGCCGGGCTCCTGTCCTCCAAAATTATTGGCGGGAAAGCCCAAGACAACTACTTTATCACCGTACTTTTCGTTCAGTTCCTGAAGACCTTCATACTGTGGGGTGTATCCACATTTAGAGGCTACATTGACCAGCAGCACTTTTTTTCCTTTGAACTGAGAGAAGTTGATAGCTTTACCTTCAATGCTGTTCATGCTAAAATCATAGAAAGAAGCAGGGGCATCATTAATTTGACTCATAGGATTAGCGAAGGCTAGCAATAAAAAACATGAAACGAAGAATAATAGCTTTTTCATAGGTTTACATTCTTTCAGGGACCTGAATACCCAATAAACTCATGGCGTTTTTGATTGTTTCTGCCACTGCCTTAGAGAAAATCACCCTGGCGAGCAGGAGGTCTGGATTTTCCTCACCAAAGATAGAAACTTCGGTATAAAAACGGTTGTACTCTTTGGCCAGATCATAAACATACTGAGCAATGACAGAAGGAGCATAATCATCAGCGGCCAGCGAAATCTTTTGGGGAAAATCTGTGAGGATACGAATCACCTCTAACTCTGCCGGATGAGGAATTTTATTGGCCTTAAGCACATCGGTATGCTCCAGGTCTAATTGCATCTCTTTGGCTTTTCTTATGATGGCCGAGATACGCGCATGAGTATATTGGATGAAAGGTGCGGTGTTACCCTGAAACTGTACAGATTCCTCCGGATTGAACAGCATACGTTTTTTAGGGTCTACTTTGAGCAAGAAGTATTTAAGCGCACCTATGCCGAGTATTTTGTACAGCGCTTCCGCCTGTTCATCAGTAAAACCTTCTATTTTACCTAGTTCTTCTGTATGATTTTTGGCAGTGTCTATCATTTCCGCCACTAGGTCATCAGCATCTACCACCGTACCTTCACGGGATTTCATTTTGCCCGAAGGCAGATCTACCATGCCGTAAGAAAGGTGGTAAAGGCCCTCTGCATAGCTCCTTCCCAGCTTTTTCAGGATCAAAAAAAGTACCTTAAAGTGATAGTCCTGCTCATTGCCCACCACATATACCAGATTATCAAAGGGGTAATCTTTATAGCGCAGGTCCGCGGTGCCTAAGTCTTGCGTCATGTACACTGAAGTGCCATCGGCTCTTAGTACCAGCTTCTCGTCCAGGCCATCTTCACTAAGGTCAATCCATACTGAGCCATCATCTTTTCTGTAAAAGACACCTTTTTCCAACCCTTCTTCTACAATATTTTTTCCAAGCAGATAGGTTTGAGACTCATGGTAAATCTGGTCAAAGTGCACACCGATGGATTGATAGGTAGCATCAAAACCTTCGTATACCCAGCCATTCATTTTTTCCCAGAGAGCAGTTACTTCAGCATCGCCCTGCTCCCACTTTTGCAGCATATCCTGCGCAGCTTTGATAAGAGGAGCTTCTTTCTTGGCTTGCTCCTCAGGCATGCCCTCTGACTTTAGCTGCTCAATTTCTGCCTTATAAGCCTTATCAAATTCCACATAATATTTCCCTACCAGATGATCTCCTTTGATACCGGAAGATGCTGGCGTTTCGCCATTACCAAAGCGTTGATAAGCCAGCATGGATTTGCAAATATGTATACCCCGGTCGTTGACGAGATTTACCCGCCTCACCTGATACCCATTGGCTGCCAAAATGCGGGATACACTATCGCCCAGAAAATTATTACGCAGGTGCCCCAGGTGGAGAGGTTTATTGGTATTGGGAGAAGAAAATTCTACTACTACTTTACGCTCCTGCACCTCTCTGAATCCATATTTTTTCCCTTCCTGCAGTCCTGATCTGGCGATCTCTTCCAGTAATGAAAGCCAGATTTGCTCTTCAATTTCCAGATTCAGAAAACCTTTTACTACATTAAAGGCTTTAACAACAGAACTCTGTTCCTTCAGGTATTGTCCGATCTCCTCGGCAGTAGCCTGAGGATTTTTTTTAGAAAAACGAGCATAAGGAAAAACGACAAAAGTATGAGAACCAGCAAACTCCTTGCGTGTAGGTTGCAGCTTAATTTCGTCCGCATTCAGTGCATGCCCATAAAGACTCTGAAACGCATCTATAATATCTTTAACAATTAACTTTTCTATATCCATCGGCCTGATATTGACAATTCGTTTGCGATTTTTGCAGCGCAGTTTTAAGTTTTGCAAAGATGTCAAATATATATCAATATTGCATGCCTCTTAGTTCACACAAAAATTTAAAGCCTTCTGATGAGAAGATATATTGATCTGATAGAACAAACTTTTGATCTGCCCACCGAAGATTTTAAGGTAGATCAGCAGGGACTTTATTTTCATGATGTTCCTTTGATGGATGTCATCAAAGAATTTGGTACACCGCTTAAACTTACTTATCTGCCAAAGATCAGTGAGAACATACAGCGGGCCAAACAGATGTTTAATGCTGCCATTGATAAACATAATTATCCGGGAAACTATCAGTACTGTTACTGTACAAAGTCTTCTCACTTTGAATTTGTGTTGCGTGAGGCTCTGAAAAACGATATTCACCTGGAAACTTCTTCCACCTACGACATTGAAATTATCAGGAAACTGCATCAGCAGGGAAAGATTGATAAAGACATTCGCATTGTGTGCAACGGATTCAAGCGGGATTTATACAAGCAGTACATCAGCGAAATTCTGAATGATGGCTTCAGAAATTGTATCCCTGTACTGGACAACCTTGGGGAAATAAATTATTACGAAGAGCATGTCAAAGGGGAATACGAAGTAGGCATCCGGGTAGCTTCGGATGAGGAACCCCGTTTCGAACTATACACCTCACGCTTGGGAGTACGCTATAGCGATATTGTAGATTTTTATCACGAGAGACTCAAAAATAGCAGGGCTAAGCTTAAGATGCTTCACATTTTTGTGAATCAGGGGATCAGCGATTCAGCCTACTACTGGAGCGAACTCAGCCGCTTTGTGTACAAATACTGCGAACTAAAAAAAGTATGTCCCGAACTGGATTCTATTGATATTGGTGGCGGCTTTCCAATCAAAAACTCCCTCTGGTTTACTTATGACTATGCATATATGGCGGAGCAGATCGTTGCCAACATCAAAGAGATATGTGACGAGAACGATGTGCCAGTGCCCAATATTTATACAGAGTTTGGTATTTATACCGTAGGAGAGAGCGGGGCAGCGATTTATTCCATTCTGGATCAGAAGCTGCAAAATGATAAAGAGCTATGGTATATGATAGACGGTTCTTTCATTACCCAACTGCCTGATATCTGGGGTTTGAATAGAAAGTACATTATGCTGGCAGTAAACAACTGGGAGAGCGAATATCAGAAAGTAAACCTGGGAGGGCTTACCTGCGACAGCATGGATTACTACAATTCTGAAGCACATACCAATGAGGTTTTTTTGCCAAAGATCAAAAATGGCGATCAGCAGTACATTGGGTTTTTTCATACTGGCGCTTATCAGGAGGCAATAGGGGGCTATGGCGGTATACAGCATTGTCTGATTCCGGCACCTAAACATGTAGTGATTAATAAAAAAAGTGATGGCACATTAGACTATCAGCTATTCGCCCGGGAGCAGGATAGCGAAGCAATGATGAAACTGCTCGGCTATTAATAATTTTGATAAGCTGAGATAAAAAAAGGGACCGGATAATACTGCTATCCGGTCCCTTTCAATATTTTTGGATTATAAAACTTGCCTATTATGCTTCAGCCGCCTCTTTATTAGCGTACGCTTTTGCATCCACAATTCTGGCGATAAAATAAGTCTGACCATTCAGGTTGAAATCGTCAAACTTAATTTCAGCCTCAAATTCAAGTCCGGCTTTATTTACCAGAGTATGTTGTGATTCGGTATGAAGATGTTCTTTCAGATAGCTTATCATCTCACCTTCGCTTACATTCTTGAAGAAAGCACTTACATTGATCCCACTTAGCTGTTCTTCGGTATACCCAAACATCTTCTGCGTATTTTTATTAAAGAAGTCTAATTCACCATTGGCATTGATGCTTATGAAGGAAGCTGCCGCAGTGTCCAGTACAGCTTTGATGCGAGACTCCCGTTCTGTCATGCTTCTTTGCTTACGGTTCATCTCTTCCTGGGTAGCCTGAAGCTCTTCCATATTCTGGCGCATCTCCTCTTCCTGAGCACGCATCTGCTCAGTCATCTGTGTAGATTCTTCAAGAAGCTGCTGGGTACGAGAGTTCACCTTAGCAGAAGAGATAGTAGAAGCAATGCTTTCGGCAATCTTTTGTAAAAACTCTATTTCATAGTCTTTAAATACCTGGAAGGAAGCAATTTCAATAGCTCCGTATACTTCCTCATTAACCAAAAGCGGAACAATCAGAATACTAGTGGGATTGCTGTCTCCCAAGCCGGAAGTAATTGCTATATAATTTTCCGGTACATCAGTGAGAAAAATAGTGTCTTTTTCCTGCCATGATTGTCCTACTAAGCCTTCACCTTTATAGACTTTTTGCTCAACATACTTCTGTCGGTCCCAGGCATAACATGCCTCCAGCTTCATATAAGCTTCGTCACTTTCGGTATCCTGTACTATAAACATGCCTCCCTGGTTGGCATTCAGGTATTTGATAAGATCAGATAGGATAGTATTACTCAGCTCTTCTACGCTATGGTTATTTTGACGGAGTATTTCACCAAATTTAGCAGAACCTTCAGTAGCCCAGTTTCTTTTCTTATCATCTTCGGCTACCTTTTGCAGGTTATTACGCATATTGATCAATGAGTTACCCAGTACATCATGTTCACTAAGCGGGCTGAAAGATGCCTGATAATTTCCTTCTCCGATTTGTTCTGCAAACTCGGAGGTATCGCGTAGGCCGTTGACCAGTACATCTACTGCTTTAGCCATATCCCCTACTTCATCATGATTGAACTTTTGGCTATTGCTCTCTGTACCCTCTTCTTCCTGGGGAAGTTCGCCTCTACCGAGTCTTTGGATCAAGCCCTTCAAATAGTTAATGGGTTTGGTAATATTACGGGTGAGCCAAAATGCTCCAAGAAGGCCAATAACGATGGTAATAGTACACAGAATTAAGATTATGTTACTAAGCTTATCAGAAGAAGCAATGATACTGGCCTGAGCCTGATCCGCTTCTTCACGCTTTAGCGCACTGATTTTGTACAGTTGGTCTTTAAGCTTATTGGTTCTGGGTAGTACCTCACTCTCTACAGCTTCAGTGGCCTGCCACTTTACCATAGCATCCTCGTAATCTTCAAAAGAAACCAACTGCGACATAATATCTTTCTCAATATCTATCAGCTCTTCAAAGCCGATAAATGCTGAATCTACAGTTTGACGCTGGATGGAATCCTGCCAGTTAGGAAGAAGAGTACTCAGCTTATCTTTAAGCTCTGGATAGCGGAAACTATGCAGGTCTTTAAGCGCATCCTTGTCTTCCTGGTTATTCTGTAAATAAACCCAGTTGGTGACCAGCATTTTGGATTCAGTTACCAAAAGGATAAATTCATCAATCGCTTTTACTGAAGGATCAATGACCTCTGTGTTTTCATTGATCAGGGTATTACTGTTACTAATTGTGATAATACTAACAGCCGCATTGATGGCGAAAATGACAATCAGTGAAATAAAACCGCCAAAAATTTTACTCCCAATTGTGAACTTAGGTTTCTTCATAATGATTACAGATGTATTCTATGCTAATGGCCCGATTTTTCGGATAAACGGATCAAAACTATGTGATTAGAAAAAGGTATATTAGTAGAGTACAAGTTTTCATCTTTATTGGCGGATATAAAACTTATCTGAAGATGAAATATTACAGGGTAATTTCTTTAAGCTTTTTGACCTGCCACCGTCCAATATTGTAACTTATCGTGAAGTAATTTTTTCAGGTTATACATCGTAATGCTAAAACTAGTACTTCTACAATCCGTGCTGTTTATTAACTTTGTATTCAAACCCAAAATGTAATGATAGATAAATTAGAAGCCATAAAAGACCGTTTTGAAGAAGTAGGGCAGTTGATAGTGCAGCCTGACGCCATGGCTGACATGAAAAAATACTCCAAGCTAAGTAAAGAATACAAAGACCTTGAGAAGGTAGTGAGAAAATATAAGGCTTACCAGGACGTGCTTTCTGACCTGAAGAGTGCCAAAGAGTTACTTTCTACTGAGAAAGATCCGGAGTTCAGGCAAATGGCCAAGGAAGAAATTGAGGTTAAGGAAGAAGAGAAGGAGACTTTGGAAGAAGAGCTCAAGCAAATGCTGATTCCCAAAGATCCTAATGATAGCAAAGATGTAATTCTGGAGATAAGGGCAGGAACCGGTGGAGATGAAGCTGCTATTTTTGCAGGAGATCTCTTCCGTATGTATCAGCGCTATGCAGAGAAAAAAGGCTGGAACCTGACAGTGCTGGATTTGACCGAAGGTTCTTCGGGAGGGTATAAAGAAATTATCAGTACAGTATCAGGCGAAGATGTATATGCCCAGCTCAAATTTGAATCTGGTGTACATCGTGTACAGAGAGTACCTGCTACCGAAACTCAGGGACGGGTGCATACTTCAGCAGCCAGCGTGGCCGTATTACCTGAGATGGAAGATGTGGAGGTAGAGATTGATATGAATGATGTTCGTAAAGATACCTTCTGTTCTTCAGGGCCGGGTGGTCAGTCGGTTAACACCACTTATTCTGCGGTGCGCCTTACTCATGAGCCTACCGGACTGGTGGTCACCTGTCAGGATCAGAAGTCACAGATCAAAAACCTGGAAAAAGCGCTAAAAGTACTTCGCTCCCGCTTATACGAGATAGAACTGGAAAAGCATAATGCGGAAATAGGCGCTCAGCGCCGTTCTATGGTGAAAAGTGGTGACCGCTCCGATAAGATCAGAACCTATAATTATCCTCAGAGCCGTGTGACAGACCATAGAATCAATCATACTGTATATAATTTACCCTCAGTAGTAGATGGTGACCTGGATGATTTTGTTGAGAAACTGAGAATCGCCGATAATACTGAAAAAATGGAAGAAGGAAAGCCATAAGTCGGAAGAAGCTTAGCATGAGGTTCATAGTTGATCTTTGTAAGCTGGCAGTTTTGTTGCTGCTAGGCATAGCACTATCATGTACGCCTGAAGAGGAAATTATCTCTACTGAGGAAGGTATAAGGCTAAACTTCAGCCAGGATACAGTGCGTTTTGATACACTTTTTAGTACGCAGAAAAGTATCACCCATGCTCTGCAAGTTTACAATACTGAGGAAAAAGCTGTGCAAACTACTATACAGCTGGCAGGGGGAAGTAACTCGGCCTACAGTATTTTTTTAAATGGTGCAGAAGGAGTACATTTTGAAAATGTACTTCTCCGTGGAGGTGATAGCCTACTGGTGCTCGTAGAGGTCAACATTGCATCCAGAGATGAAGACGCTCCTTTCATTGTTGAAGATTCCCTTCTTTTTCTCACCAATGGTAATCAGCAAAGAGTGAAACTACTAAGTTGGGGGCAGGATGCATATTTCATGGAGAGCTGGCAGATTGATAAAGATTTAGTGTTGAGCGGTGAGCGACCTTATGTGATCAAAGATTCTATCTGGGTGAAAGAAAATGCAAAGCTGCAAATTCCCGAAGGAGCAAGTATATTTTTTGAAAGAGGAGGAAGCTTATGGGTAGATGGTAGCCTGGAAGTAACAGGCAGTGCAGAGAATCCAGTCAGGTTTACCTATGTTCGTCAGGACGGCCCTTATGCCAATGGCCCGGGGCAATGGCAGGGTATACTGATGAGTGAAAAAAGCCAACAGCACAGCATAGACCATGCAATCATCCGCAATGCTGAAGTGGGTTTGTATATCTCCAAACCGGATGAAGATACCATACCCGACCTGAGTATCAGTAATACAATTATTGAAAACATGTCTGTCAATGGAATATTAGCCATTAACTCGGATATTGATGCCTACAACCTGGTAGTTAATCATTGCATCGTTAACGCTGTGGGTAATTTTGGTAAAGGTTATTACAGATATATTCACTGCACTTTTGCCAATGATGCGGTAAACTTTGCCCGCGAAGGGAGCACCGCTTTTTTTATAGATACGCTACAGGCTGATCCGTCCCTTAGCCAGGCTTTTCATCTGGAGCTTCGGAATAACATCATCTGGGGAAAT
Organism: Catalinimonas locisalis; assembly: GCF_038039535.1. Classification (NCBI taxonomy): domain Bacteria; kingdom Pseudomonadati; phylum Bacteroidota; class Cytophagia; order Cytophagales; family Catalimonadaceae; genus Catalinimonas; species Catalinimonas locisalis. Next base: position 55,520 of record NZ_JBBPHP010000031.1, read on the forward strand.
ATGGAGAATGAATTGAGCTTTATCCTTGCTGAAGAAAGCTCTGCGCTCGCAATAACTTCCAATCTCATCAAAGCAGCGGGAGCGGATTTCCCTTTTTCAGAGGCCAATATCCTTAACGAAGACCCCCAGTTTACAGATCCGGCAATATATCAATATGCATTAGACTCAACATCTGCGGCCATAGATCAGGGTGAAATCACTTTTGTAAAAGAAGACATTGAGTCAAAAGAAAGAGATGAAAAGCCTGATTTAGGCGCATATGAATATGTGAAGCAGATTGAATAGATTTTTTAACCATAAATTACTACTGATATCATGCAAATCTTTCAGAAGGAAATAAGACTACCCTCCTACCCTAGAGGTTTTCATATTATTACGCATCAGGTAGAAAAGGAATTTGAGGAGATCAAAAAAATCCAGCAGGGGTTGCTCCATGTGTTTATCCAGCATACCTCGGCCAGCCTCACCATCAACGAAAATGCTGACCCTACGGTAAGAGAAGATTTTGAGAGCCATATGAATAAGATGGTGCCTGAAAACGCTCCCTACTATGAGCACACATTAGAAGGTCCTGATGATATGCCAGCGCATATCAAAGGCTCACTCATGGGAAGCAGTGTTACTATTCCCATTTCTGGAGGAAGGCTCAACCTGGGAACCTGGCAGGGGATTTATCTTTGCGAACATCGCAACCGGGGTGGTAATCGTCGGCTGGTATTGACAGCCTACGGCCAATAAAAAAACCGGTTCAACTTATCATTGCACCGGTTCAATTTGAAATCTGCAACTTTTTTATATTGTGATTTTCAATTCTTACTGGCGTCAAAGAGTTTTTGCTTTTCTTCTTTGGTAAGGCTGTCATAACCGCTCTCAGAAATCTTGTCTAGAATGGCATCAATTTCTTCCTGCTTACTCTGGGTATCTGCGGTCGGGCGGCCATTGCTCCTCTTCTTCTGCGCATTACGATAAGAGACTTTGACCTTGGGCTGCCTTACAAAAAAACTTTTGACAAAAGAAAAGAAGGAAGTGAGAGGTTTACCCAAATCGTTTCCACTCTGAAGCTGCTTAATGTAGATAAAGCCAAGCGCTGCACCTGCTAGGTGGGCCAGTTCTCCACCGGCATTGGGCCCGGCAGACTGAGCAAACGAAAGAATAACATAAAAAATAGCGATGTATTTGATTCTGACTGGCCCCAGCAAAATAAGCGAAATGGTATAATTAGGCATAAAGGTAGCTGCCCCCACCACCACTGCATATACTCCTGCGGAAGCACCTAGCATACGAGAGGTTTCTACTTGTCCGGCAAAGTACGGAAGCGTATTATAAATAAGAATATAAAAGATTCCTCCGGCAAGCCCTCCCAATACATATAAATTAACAAACTTCTGGCTGCCTAAAAACTCCATAATCAGACTACCAAACCAGTAAAGGAAAAGCAGGTTGAAAAGAATATGAAAAAAACCTTCGTGGGTGAAAAAGTAAGTAATCAGTGTCCAGGGCTTGACAATAAAATTGTCCAGTGCAGCAGGCAGCATCAGTTGGCGGAGTATAAGTTCATATATATCTCCAGCCCCGGAGAAAGCCAAAATAACCCTGAAAAAGATCAGGGCTACAAATACTACTAAATTTATTACCAAAATCTTCATCAGGCCGTTGTTAGGCCTATTGAAGGCATTTTTAAATTCGTCTAATATACTGTTCATGACAACCTTTGCTAATAGAAAGTATTACGTTTTCCTTGCCATACTTTGATGAGTATGAAAGCAAATAACATCCCGCCAAGGTGAGCAAAGTGCGCTACATTGTCTCCGGGTACGCGTTCAAATCCTGCCCAAAGCTCGTATAGTCCGTAGAATAATACAAAATATTTTGCTTTAATAGGAAAAGGAAAAAATAACAGAAATAATTCAGTGTTAGGAAAAAGTAACCCGAACGCCATAAGTATGCCAAAAATAGCCCCAGAGGCACCCACCATCGGAATATTTGCCTTGCTTGTCAAAATCTGATTAGCCCATTGTTTGCCCTGACTGATATAGCTGGCATTATTGGGATTATCATAATATTCACCAATAAAATTTTGTACGTCAGGATTTTGCCAGGCAAACTCTGCATTGTCTCTCACAAAAGTATCGAAGCGCTCAGGAGTAGGTTCATTGATATAAGTTTCTACCGCATTTTGTAGCTGGTTGACCTCATAAAAATTAATCCCTGAATATAATAGTGCAGCGCCCAGACCAGTAACCAGATAAAACACCAGAAAACGTTGGCTGCCCCAGAAGCGCTCCAGTAGAGGCCCGAAGATGAAGAGGGCAAACATATTACCGAAAAGGTGTCCCAGGCCTCCATGAATAAAGAGGTGGGTAAAAAACTGATAGGGACGAAAACTGTCAGAAAAAATATAACGAAGACCCCCAAACTCAACGAAGTTAATAGAGAGAAGAGCTTGGGCAATATAAATCCCGATGTTGATGATCAACAGGTTTTTGACAATAGGAGTAAGTCTTCCAAACATGTGTATTATTTAAAAAAGTCTGAAATCTGGTCTAGCTCCAGGATGTAATATGTCTTATGGCCATCTGGAGCATAGTCGGTGTGCAGGCAGCCAAACAGGCGGTCAATGAGGGTGCTCATCTCTGCCGGATTAAGCTTTTGTCCTCTTTTGACCGACATACGCCGGGCTATAGAGCGTGCTACACTTTCTCGTTTGTTACTGGCAAGGTCGGACTGGTACGACTTATATTGTTCTATAAGCCCTTCAAATATTTCTTTTTCGTTTCCGCCTTTTATATCAGTAGGTACGCCATTTATGACGATGGTGTTTTGTCCGAAGATAGTAAAATCAAACCCTAAGGCATTTATTTCATCTTTAAGTTCCTCTACCAAAGCCATATCGGCTGGGTTAAGTACCAGGGTTTGAGGAAAAAGTGACTGCTGTGATACACCCGAACGCCGCTCCAACGCCAGCGAATAATGTTCATATAAAATGCGCTCATGTGCAGCCTGCTGGTCAATGATCATCATACCGGATTTGACCTGAATCATGATATAGCATTGGTGAATCTGAAAAGGTTGCTCACTGGTACCATGCATACTGTCATGAAACAAAGACGCTCCGCTGGGCATACGGTTGGCAGCACTTTGGAAAGTCAGAGAATTTTCTTCCTCCTCTTTCTCTTCTGCATTCTCATCAAAGTTAAAATAAGAAGGGTTTTGAGGCTGATTGTATAAGCTTTCCCATTGAGAAGTATCAGCGCGTTTCAGGGCAGAATGTTGCTTAAAATCCCTCTGTGGGCTACTTTGTGAACTTGTATCCGTAGGAGCATTTCTCCCTCTTCCAGACATACGGCTGAGCACACTAAAATGGTTTTCTTCTCTTTCCTGTTCGTTTAGTGAGGGAGTGACAAGGTTAGTGCCCAGCGCTCTCTTTACTGCCGCTCGGATAATAGCATAGACTGTACGTTCATCAGCCAGCTTAATTTCTGTCTTGGTAGGGTGAACATTGACATCAATTTCTGCCGGGTCTATTTCAATAAAAAGCGCATAAAAAGGAAAAGAATCTTCGGGCAGCATAGCCTCATAAGCGCTCATTACCGCATGGTTGAGGTAGCTGTTTTTGATAAACCTACGGTTGATGAAGAAAAACTGCTCTCCCCGGGTCCGCTTGGCATACTCCGGCATACCGATGTAGCCATATATTTTGAGCGAAGGCGTTTCTTCCTGGCAGCTCAGAATCTGCTTACGATAGCTATCTCCCAGTAGTTCGGCAATGCGGCGACTGAGTTTTCCCTTGCCAAGGTCATAGCTAAGGGTGTCGTTGTGGTAAAACTCAAAAGAAATGTCTGGTCGGGCCAGCGCCACACGGAAAAATTCATCCATAATATGGCGCATTTCTACAGCATTTGACTTTAAAAAAGTACGTCGGGCAGGTACATTGTAAAAAAGATTCTTAACGCTGATAGAAGTACCGGCATCGGTAGCCATCGGTTCGCTGTTCTTGAATAGAGAACCCTCTACACTTAGGCAGGTGCCAAATTCGTGCTCACGCGTACGGGTGATCATTTCTACCTGGGCCACAGCCGCTATAGAAGCTAGCGCTTCACCCCTGAAGCCCAAAGTATGAATGGCATAAATATCCTCAGCACGCCTGATTTTGGAGGTGGCATGCCGTTCAAAGCTCATGCGGGCATCCGTTTCACTCATACCCGTACCATTATCCTTTACCTGGATAAGCGTCTTTCCCCCATCTTTGACAATCACACAAATATGATCACTGGCCGCGTCTATTGCGTTTTCTAATAACTCCTTGACTACTGAAGCCGGCCTCTGCACTACCTCACCTGCTGCAATCTGGTTAGCAATGGCATCAGGCAGAAGCTGAATGACATCTGACATGTAAGCTACCTCCGTTTCGAGTATTTTCTTATTCTGATATAGAAATAGATTGGAACGATAAGCACAAATATGTAAAAAATATCATTACCATATAATAAGTAGCCCCCAATGAATACGATCAAGGAAATAAGTATGATCATTTGTAAAATATTGGCATTCTTAGTATAGTTAGCTCTTTTAGAAAATGAGCCGGAAATGCCAGAGGCATAATCAGAGCTTCCTCCTTCACGGAGTTGGCTTATTTCTTGCTTAATTCTGCTGGTACGTTCCTCTATATCTTCTTTAATGGGATCGTAATAGCGTGGTTCAATATTAAATCGTCTATTGTTAGGCAGACGGGTGAGTGTAGGGAATTTCATCTCTGTATTCTTTTGATATGCAGCACTAAATAGGCCAAATATTTGTTAAAATCGCAAATGAAGAACGCCCTTATGTTGAAAAAAGTTTTTCAGCACTTGCTTTTTCACATGACCCTCACAGGAACTGTCCTGCTTCTGGCAACACAGTTGCTTATGGCGGGAACTCCTGGTAGTAGAGCACCAAAAGAGCAGTGGATAGCCCGTGTTTTTGATACCCTTAGCTTAGAACAAAAGATAGAGCAACTCTTCGTATTTTCTCTATACGAAAATCGTGATAAAGAAGATATACAAGACCTTCTGACTTTAATCAGTAGCCACAATATTGGCGGCGTTTATATGCACGCTCAGGAGGTGTCTGCACATCTGGCGATGACACGTCAGTTGCAGCAGTCAGCAGCCTTCCCTTTACTCATAGGGATGAATGCTCGTCTGGGTGCAGGTACGAGTCTGGACAGCGCTATCAGGTATCCTTCTTTTATGGCCCTCGGAGCCATACAAAATGATGCGTATCTCTACGATCTTGGTGCGGAGATAGCAAGGCAGTGTCGTCAATTGGGAGTCCACATTAACATGGCTCCCATATTGGATGTAAAGGATGGTAAGGTAGTATCAGAAGAAGCAGGTGATGTAATGAGCGATGATTTTGGGCAGACCTTTGCCAAAAGCTTGAGTTATATGCAGGGAATGCAGGACTATGGGCTTATTCCCTGCTATAAGCAGTATCCCCTGGCCTCTCCCTTGGCAATGGCCGGGATGGGAGGCAGAGCAGCTTCTGCCGGCGTACAGGAAGGGAAGCTGGTAGCTCAGCTCAACTTTACGGAGAAAGGTGAAGAAATCTCTGACAAGTCATTTTTACTTCGTAATGCTGTTCCCGAAAGCTATCTCTATGAAAAATATCTGAAGTTAGAGGGCCTGGTCATCTCCAAACCCCTGGGCAGTATGCAGGGGGATATTGGTAAATTGGCTGTGAAAACACTACAGGATGGCAATGATATGCTCCTGGCAGGAGCAGAAATTGAACAGGCCATCAATGGAATAATAGCTGCACTGGCTAAAGGGCAACTGGAGGAAGAGGATATTGACCGCAGAGTTCATAAAATACTCAACGCCAAATATCTGGTGGGGTTAGATGGGCAGTTGGCTGGCACATTAACTCAGTCTGCCAAGAAAAAGGAGTCGCTCTGGAAGGCTGATGCATATATGCTCAAGCAGTACCTTTATGAGGAAGCTATTACAGTAATTCACAATAAGGAATCGCTGATACCGGTACGGGTGCTGGATACCACCTCTTTTGCATCCCTTTCAGTGAATCTCGATCAGGAAGGCAGTAGCCCCTTTCAGAAAATGCTGGACAATTATGCGACCTTTACCCACTACTATATAGAGAACAATAAAAAGAATATTAATTACAATAGTCTCTATAAAGAGATAAACCAGTTTGGGCATGTGATCGTAGCGCTCTATGACCACTCTTCACGCAAAGGGCCTCAGATTGATCGCGAGTTGCTCACCTTTCTTAAATTTTTACGAAAAAAAACCAATGTTACGGTGGTGGCATTCACCCAGCCTCACTATCTGACGGACCTTGAAGATTTTCCGAGCCTGGTATGTGCCTATGAAGAGGATCCGGTGGCACAGGAAGTAGTGCCCCAAATTTTGTTCGGAGCCATTGGAGCTAAAGGACGTTTGCCGGTCAATGCTTCTAAAACATTGAGCGCGGGTATAGGCGTCAGTACACGTGGGCTGGCCCGGTTGGGATATGCACAGCCGGAGGCGGTAGGCTTAAATGCAGATACTTTGCATCTGATAGATTCCCTGGCGCAGTGGGCGATTGATGAAGAGGCAACGCCCGGTTGTCAGGTACTTATCGCCAGAAGAGGTAAAATAATATGGGAAAAAGGCTATGGTTACCAAACCTATGATAAAAAGGAGCCTATTACCCCCGAGACTATTTATGATATCGCCTCGGTAAGTAAGGTTGCGGGTACCATGCAGGCGATCATGTTCTTGCAGGAGAGAGGGACGATTGACCTGGACGAAAAAATTTCGGTGTACTTGCCTGAGCTCAAAGGTACTGACAAAGAAAATATTACGGTAAGAGAAGTATTGTTGCATAGGGCTGGCCTACGTTCTTTTATCCCCTTCTGGTCAATGACTAAAGACCGCAAAGGACTGAACCCCGACCTGTATCGTTTTTCTCCAGAAGAAGGGTATAATATGCAAGTAGCCAGTGGGTTGTATGCTGTAAGCAGTCTCAGAGATTCTGTGTGGCAGTGGACGATTGACTCTAAATTATTAAGAAAACGGGGCAGACGTAATCCTGCCTGGAAACCTGAATATAATTACCGCTACAGTGATTTGAGTTTTTATATGCTACACCGTTTGGTAGAGCGTATGACTAACCAGCCTATGGATGAGTTCTTATATCAAAACTTTTATGATCCCTTAGGCTTGCGCACGCTGACCTACCGCCCGCTAAAAGAATTTCCTACCGAAAGAATAGCTCCAACCGAGAAAGATACTCATTTCAGAGATGCTTTGATAAGAGGCACTGTACATGATGAAGGAGCAGCACTTTATGGGGGAGTAGCCGGACATGCTGGCTTGTTCAGTAATGCGCATGACCTGGCGGTACTCATGCAGATGAACCTGCAGGACGGTATCTACGGAGGAGACCGCTATTTTCAGGCAGGTACAGTGGGGAGGTTCAGCATAAGGCAGTATAATGATAGCCGGAGAGGTTTGGGCTGGGATAAGCCAGAATATATCAGGGATGGAGGACCTACTGCGCCTGAAGCATCCTATTCTTCCTTTGGCCACCTGGGCTTTACGGGAACTGCAGTATGGGTTGATCCAAAATATGACCTGGTTTATATATTCCTTTCCAATCGTATACACCCAAGTGCCCGTAATACAAAACTTCTTACGGAAGGTGTGCGTACAAAAATACAGTCGGTAGTTTACCGTGCTATGGAAGATTATAACGGTCGTTGACCTCTCATTCATTTTTTATACTAGATGAAAATAGGTATTGTTTGTTATCCTACCTTTGGCGGTAGTGGCGTAGTGGCTACCGAACTGGGAAAAGCTCTGGCCAAAAAAGGCCATCAGGTCCATTTTATCACCTATTCACAGCCTACCCGCCTGGACTTCTTTAATGAGAATTTATTTTACCATCAGGTAGATGTGAGAACGTATCCCCTCTTTCAGTATCCTCCTTACGAGTTAGTATTGGCCAGCAAGATGGTAGAAGTGGTAAAATATGAGAAACTGGACGTACTGCATGTACATTACGCTATTCCTCATGCATCAGCAGCCTTTATGGCCAAACAAATATTGGCTACTGAAGGAATTCACATTCCTGTAGTGACCACACTGCACGGTACCGATATTACATTGGTGGGTAAAGATGCTTCTTTTGCTCCTGTCGTTACTTTTAGTATCAATGCTTCTGATGGTATCACAGCGGTTTCTGAAAGCCTGAGGTCCGAGACCTACGATTATTTCAATATTACCAAAGACATCAAGGTAATCCCCAACTTTGTGGACCTGGAACGCTTTAAGCGTCAGCGCAAGGATCACTTCAAACGAGCCATTTGCCCTAATAATGAATGTATGATCGTGCATGCCTCTAACTTCCGTAGGGTGAAGCGTGTAGAAGATGTAGTGAAAGTATTTGATAAAATTCGTAAGCAGGTTCCTGCCAAGCTATTGATGGTAGGAGATGGACCGGAAAGATCCAATGCAGAAAAGCTTTGCCGTGAGCTAGGTACCTGCGATGATATTCGTTTTCTGGGCAAACTGGAAGCCATAGAAGAAGTGCTCTCCGTTGCCGATCTTTTCTTGATGCCTTCCGAGAAAGAAAGCTTTGGGCTGGCAGTGCTGGAAGCTATGGCCTGCGAGGTGCCGGTAATTACCACTAATGTGGGTGGCCTTACCGAATTAAATATCGACGGAGAAACCGGCTATGCCCTTCCCGTAGGCGATATTGAAGGAATGACAGAAAAGGCAGTGTATATACTTTCTTCAGCAGAAAGATTGAATGCTTTCAAGAAAAGAGCATTGGCAAGAGCTAATGAATTTGAAGTTAGTCAAATCGTGCCTATGTACGAAAACCTTTACCAGGAAGTGCTGGATAAGTTTCGTGACATAGCGATATCCTAGGAGGTAGCGTAGATTCCGGCCAGCTGAAGTGCCTGCTCAAGGTCTGTGATGAGGTCCTGCTCGTCTTCTATTCCTACGGATAGTCTCAACAGCACATCTTTTACTCCGGCCTTCTTCCTCTCATCGGGCGGTAATAAAGAATGAGAAGTACGGGCGGGCATATTTACAATCGTTTCTACGCCTCCCAAACTCACTGCCGGAGCTATTACCTTAAAGCGTCGGATCAAAGCCTCTGCTTCTGCACCACTACGCAAAGCTGGCTCAAATGAAAGCATCCCCCCAAAACCACTCATCTGCCTGCTGGCAATCTGGTAATCAGGGCTTTCCTTCAGGCCGGGATAGTAGACCTGCTGAACTTTAGGGTGCTGCTGTAAATATTCAGCCAGTGCCTGAGCATTTTTATTTTGCTGATTTACTCGCAAGGATAAGGTCTTGAGACTTCGTTCTATCAATGAGCAGGTCGTAGCATTCACATTGCTGCCCAAAATTTTTCCACTCTCGCTAATGATATTGCGCAATTCATGAGAAGTAGCTACAGCCCCAAAAAGCAGATCGCTGTGACCGCCCATATATTTGCTTCCGCTATGAGCTACGATGTCTATCCCAAATTTAATGGGATTCTGGTTGATAGGAGAAGCAAAAGTATTATCAATCATAGTCAGCAGCCCGTGATGTTTGGCAAGCTCAGCCACGGCCTTCATGTCAGTTACCCTCAGGAGTGGATTGGAAGGCGTTTCAATATAAATCATTTTGGTTTCAGGACGTATGGCTGCTGCCATCGCTTCCGTATTTGCTTCGGCAAAACTATAACTGATGCCAAACTGGGGAAGCATCTTTGTCGCCATCTGATAAGTACCTCCGTAAAGATCTGTCTGGAAAAGCACATGCTCACCGCTCTTTACAAGAGCCAGCATACTATTGCTGATGGCAGCCATGCCGGAGCCAAAGACAAGTCCTGCTTCACTACCTTCCAGCGCGGCGATCTTAGCAGCTACAACTTTCTGATTGATGGTATTAAAATTTCGTGGATAACGAATCTCATCCTGATCCAGAAAATCTATGGCAGATGAAGTAAAGATAGGTGTATTAACCCCTTCGGTATTCATGCTTTTTTCTTTTCCGGCATGTACACAAAGGGTAGCTTTTCCACTTTGATCGTTCATATCTTTAGCAAATAATTGATTGAGCCCGGAATATGATAAAAATACTGTCAATGTACAAAAGCTACAGCAGAGATTCTGCCGTCAAGGAGTAGTACGGATTCATGAATATATTCTATCTTCCACTCTCGAATGGCAGACTTTGAAGAGAACATAGCGATTGCTTACCTGCAACAGGATGAAGACAAGGAAAATAAGTGCGTACTAACCAGCCAGCGTTTGGTAGTGATACATCGCGGTACGGTCAATAGCTTTGAGAGGCACCATATTAAGTCTTTGGACTTCAGTAAACGTAGAATTATGCTACCGCTGGTAAGTGGAGGTATCATGGCGCCTTTGAGCCTCATTGCTATTTTTCTCAATCTATATAATCCCTGGCCCCTAATGTTTGTATTCTTTCTCGGCCTAGCCCTATTCTACCTGGGCTGGCAGCAACATCCGGTGCTTACTGTCAGAGATAGCGTAAAAGAACACGATTTCTTTTTGCAGGAAGTAACGCCAAACCTGCAGGCCTTTGTATCATTTGCCAGGCAGGTAATTTTTAGGGGTGAAAGCTTTTTGTATTATGTGCTCCCCCTGGACGAATGGGAGAGAATTGAGAAAAAAGAGGTGGCTGTTGAATCGCTTTCTTTGAAAGAAAATAATTTTATTCGTTTGATGAATAAACAACAGTTATCCAGATGGAGAAGGCAAAAACGTGTGGCTTTGGAAGCTTACGTAATTCTTCATATTGACCCATTGAAGGTTAGCGGTAACATCCGCTATGAAACCACCGAGAGAGGCTCTCCCGAGCTGTATGCACATCTGTACGGACCTATTGACCGGGAAGCCATTGTAAAAACGGAGCTTAACTAATGGAGTAAATCCTGAAAATGGATATATTATAAACATACCTAAACTACTCATGACAACCTCAACTTCCGTAAAACTATTTGTAATCATCTTCATACTCATGATAGGATCAACTACTTTTTCTCAGGCACAGGTACAACAGTGGATGAAGCATGAACTTACTTTTGAAAGTGACAAGCAGTATGAAAATCCGCTGTACGAGCTGGATAGCTTTTATACAATATTTACGGCCCCTTCGGGCAGGATACATAAGATTAACGGATTTTGGGATGGAGGGAAAAGCTGGAAGGTCCGCTTTATGCCTGATGAGGTTGGAGAATGGCAGTACCAAACATCCTGCTCAGATGAGACTAACCTAGGACTATCAGCTCAGGAAGGGAGCTTCCTTTGTGAAAAAAATACCAAGGAGCATGCTATCTATCAGCAAGGTAACATCATCCATAATGAAGGAGATTACCACCTGAGCTACGCGAATGGCACGCCCTTTTTCTGGCTGGCCTGTACTGCCTGGAATGGTACGCTGAAATCTACCGAAAAAGAATGGGAAGATTACCTGACCCACCGCAAAGCCCATAACTATAGTGTAATACAGTTTGTCACTACCCAATGGCGGGCGTCAGAGGTAAATAGCCAGCTTCAGAAGGCTTACAGCGGTCAGGGGAAAATCAAAATCAACCCTTCCTTTTTTCAGCACCTGGATCAAAAAATAGATAAGATCAATGAGCACGGATTAGTGGCTGCTCCGGTACTGCTATGGGCATTGCCTAAAGGAGAAGGCAAAGAACTCAGCCCCGGCTATGCCTTACCCCAGGAGGAAGCTGTCAAGCTTGCTCGTTACATGGTAGCCCGTTATGGTGCCCACCATGTCATCTGGATACTGGGAGGAGATGGATGGTATACGCATCTGTATGAACAAAGGTGGAAAAACATTGGCCGTGGCGTATTCGGTGATGAACATCCGGGTGTAGTAGCCCAACACCCTATGGGACGCTCCTGGATTGGCGAGGCCTATGCAAATGAAGACTGGCTGGATATTGTGGGTTATCAGTCAAGCCATGGAGTGAACGCCGGAACTATTGACTGGATTAATAAAGGCCCGATGAAGAAAAACTGGGATAAGTTGCCTGCCCGTCCTTTGATCAATATGGAGCCTTGCTATGAGGAAATTTATTTTCGTACTACGGATACCCATGTACGCAATGCTTCTTACTGGAGCATCTTTGCCACTCCAGTGGCGGGAGTTACTTATGGAGCCAATGGCATCTGGCCATGGATACGTAAAGGAGAAAAGATATTGAATCATGGTTCACTAAGCGAGAAAAGCCCCAGTACCTGGAGAGAAAGTATAGACTTTCCGGGCAGTCAGCAGATGGGTTATCTGGCTAAATTCATACAGCAATTTGACTGGTGGGAATTAAAGCCTGATCATGATTTACTACAAAAACAGCCGGGTGACAAGCAGTTTGACCACTATATTTCGCTACTGCGTACCGATGATTATCGTACAATACTGGCTTATATTCCCTTCAGGACAGAAGTACAGATCACAAATGCTCAGAATATTAATTACCGAGGGCAGTGGTATAATCCGGTAAAGGATAGTTATAGGGATGCTGAAATTGAAAGTCGCTCCAATTCTATTTTTGCCACACCTCCCGATGAAGGCGATTGGGTACTGGTGCTGAGAGCGGAATAATTAGGTGAAGCAATAAAATTTCTTACATATCAAATATCCATTTTTTTTGGCTTTGCACTTTTGTCGTAAGCTTTAAAAAGAATTGATGGAAATGTTTAAACACAATAATTTTTTTAAAAGTAGAGACTTAGTACAATTTACCTAACTACCCCTCCCTATGCTTTTCATGTGCAGTAAAAATTAAAAAAGTAGTTTTTCAAAATATCTAGCGCAAATAGTTTGAAAGGTAATTTTTTTTACAGAAGTGAAAAGCTAAGCCATTTTTTTAGCATTAAGCAGAGAAATAATATATAACTATTATTGAAGAAGTAGAGGCCAGTTGAGCCAAAAAGTGACTTGCGGGCATTTGCAGCATATTTAGCCCTATTTTTCTGATTCTGATTGAGCAAATCAAAAGAAATCATGAAGAATCAGATCGCTGCGCTTTGGATAACAGCTATTCTATGCTGTCTTACCTTTTTTGCTTTCGGACAAACTACATACTACAGTCGCCAGAATGGAGCCTGGAATAATCCTGCTACCTGGTCAACAGATAATCATATAGGAGCTGTAGCCTCGCAGGTTCCCGGCTCAAACGCCACAGATATAGTCATCATAGCGGCAGGCCATGCAGTAGATTATAATGCTTTTGCAAACAGTGGGAATAATGCGGTCATTGCCGCGCTTACAATAGGTACAGCCGATGGTGCAGGCACTTTACGCTTTCCTTTCTCCGACTACAATGGGGGGGCAAATGGAAACTTAGATCGTTTGAATAATAATAGCGGTTATACATTGACAGTTGCCGGAGACGTGGTCATTGCAGTTAATGGAAGCATTATTTCTACGGAGGGAGGAAGTGGTTCTCCCTTAATGAGTGGAACTGCTCGTAATGAGGACCATTTTTTGAATATCCGGGGAAATCTCAGCAACGGAGGAATAATTGATCTGGAGGGCAGCAGTACCTCCCGAATAGTGAATGTGTCTTTTACGGGGGCAGACAATCAGATTATTTCAGGAGAAGGCACTTGGGATACCTATAGTATTACTTATAATAATACCGGTTCATACCCAAATAATCAGATTGAGAATCAGTCGTTAGCTTTTACTACTTCTGTAGAAGCAGGAAGATCAAACTTCGTTCAGGGCACTTATGTGCATAATAATGGAGGTATATACAATAACCAAAATAACAGCCATAACAACTATACTGATGTATCTTTCATTATTCTGGATGGCGAGTTTAATATGGTGGTAAACAGAGCTGGGGATGGTAATTTGTTCCTCACCAACGGAAGCATTACTGTAACAGGCGGACAATTTAATGGTGGACACGGAGGTGTGGGTAGTGGTAATGTTACCAACATTACTGTAGATGGAAATATCACCGTATCCGGAACAGGTATTTTAAATATCGGAGATGGTGACCCGGCTACTGCTACTACATCTACAGACGGAACGCTTGTGATTGGAGGCAGTACTTCTACACTCAATGCGACTACCCTCTACTCTCATGATCTGACCCTAAGTGCAGGTGCAAATTTACAGATAGAAAATGGAGCTAGCTGCTCAATAGGCAGTAGCATTAATAATACTGGTGAGTTAATGCTGGATGGCATAAGTGGTAACGGATCATCATTAACTGTAACAGGGAGTTCAACCCAGCTCAAAGTATTTAATAGAATATTTATCCGAGAAGATTGCTCATTTGTCCAGAATAGCGGTACTGTAGAAGTAACACCGAATTTTACCACCGGAGGTGATCCCGAATCCATTCAGATAGAAGGGGCCAATGCATCATATACAATAGTAGATGGAGCGCTGAACGTCATGACCAGTATTAATGAGGCTAATGTTGATGCCATCATTCTGGAGGCTGAAAACGCTTTGATGGATATTCAAGGGGGTGTGGTTACTCTAGGCAATACTGCAAGTGGAAGAGGAAGGCTGAGGTTTCGGCAGGCAGCAGGGGAAACAGCTAATTTTACAGTTTCCGGCTCAGCCAGTATCACTGTAGCGGATGCGATTCAGAGAAATACAGCAGGTTCTGTTTCTAACATCACCCTCTCAGATAATGCTACGCTTTTAGTAGGTACCGATAATAGCAGCGGAAATGTAGGCGTATTTTTTCACGAAGGAACTTTAACAATCAATGATAATGCTACCGCCAGGTTCGGAAACTTCGGAGATCTGCAAGATATAGTGATTAATGGTAGTGGTACCTTAGAAACCGGGACAACGGGTGTAAGTGGAAGAGTAGATATCAACGGCTCCTTTAACTACAGTAGTCCCACTGCAAGCTGTACTTTTTACAGTGGTATGGATATAGAAGCCGGAGCTAGCGTCAATATTTCAGGAGGAGTCATTGACATTTTACCTGATCTCACTTCGGTAGCAGATACAAGGCTACAAATCCGCGGTGAACTGCTGATGAATGGCGGAGTAATCAATCTCGGAGCAAGTGTCACGGATATTACCAATGGTAATCTTTTGCAGGTGTACGATGGAGGCGTGTTGACAATCAATGCCGGTACTTTCAATATGCTTAGCAGCCCGTCTTTAACTTCGCTAGCTAACCGCAATCCATTCAATATCACCAATGATGATGCCGGTGAAGATGCTACCCGAGGAGATGGTACGGTCAATATTGGCGATGGAACAGGGGGGGTGAATACTGCCCGGCTAATCATAGCTCCTAATCTAGCGGCAGAATTACCTGCACCATCTACCCGCAACATTTTTGATATGGATGGAGCTAATAGTGTATTGACAATCAATACTGATGGGTATTTGCAGGTAGGAGGAGGTAATATTGGCAATTTGAGGTTAAATACCTCAGGATCGCGATTTCTGATGAATGGAGGCACTTGTGATATCACAGCCTCTCTTACCCTGGATAATGGTACCGAACTGCATATGAACGGAGGAGTGCTTAATGTAGGTACAGGAGATAGTAATGGAGCAAACCGCTTTATCTTTGCAGGTAATCCCTCTGAGCCGACACGCGTGTTACTCAATGGAGGAGCTATTAATGTAGGAGATGGCAACAGTGATTTTGTAATAGGAAACAGTAATAATAACCCTTCTTTTGGAAACGCTGCATTTCAGAGCCTGGAGATAAGCGGAGGTACCTTTAACCTGAATGGTAGCTTCCAACTGGATGATGCCAATGCCCGTTTTATCATGAGTGGGGGTAATTTCAATATCAATCCTCGTGGTGCTCAAAACACTCCGGCTGATGAAAATGTATGCTACTTCAGAAGAGGAATCGTGGACTTTAGCAGCGGGCAGATTACCATCATAAATCCCCATGAGGGAAGCGGCGCCGGTTATGGGCTGAATGTCAATGATCAGGGGGATCCTAATAGTGGAAATCGCATCAGTGGATTGCCTTCCGGTACCACTCCTACGGCAGCCAACTTTAGCGGAACTTTCCGTTTTGGCAATGGTACGTCAGCCCTGAGTGGTTCGGTTGATGGCTTTGACCTGTTACTTTCCACCAGCCATACTTACGGTTCATTTATTATAAATAATCCTAGTGAAACCAACAGGCAGGTAGAACTGGTAAGCGGAAGTAAGGACATACAAATGAACGGTAACCTGATTCTTTTTGCCGGCTCTTTTGATATCAACGATAATACGCTCAATCGTAATGCGCTTGGAGGAGCATTGACCATTAACCCTGCCGGACACCTGATCATTGGTAGCAACAATGGGGCACATCATTTTCCCGGAAACGCTACACCCTTTAGCAGCTACTCACTTGGGGTAGGGAGTACAGTAACTTACGATGGAGATGGCGATGCAGCAGTTAGTCTGCCCGGTACAGCGCAGTTTTCTAACCTGATCATCTCAGGTACGGGTAATAAAACCCTTTCCTCCCCTGAGACTGTCAGAAATATCCTAACTCTGGAAGGAAGCTCATTCGTAAGTGGAAGTAATCTCACCATGGCCTCAGGATCAACCATATTGCGTAACGGAACAGATATGGCTGGTATCATGACCGGAAATGTGCAGGGAAATAATGCATATACAGTAGCTTATCATGGTCTTTCTAAGACTACACAAAGTTCTGAGTGGTCAGGTAACGGAGCCAAGTCATTTACCATAGCAGTTGATCCTGATCAGACCCTCACCCTCCATACCACTCTTACAGTGGGTGGCACTCTGTCGCTAAACAGTGGTACTTTCTTGGACAATGCGCATACGCTTACCGTACAAGGAAATGTTACCAACTCTGCGCTCCATACCGGGATCGGTAAAATACTCTTAAGTGCTAGTGCTACCACTCGTACGATTGGAGGTAATGGAAACGGTATCTTTCAGAATCTGGAACTGGATGACACCCGAGGAGCGAATTTTACGGCTGCACAAACCATCAACGGAAGCCTCATGTTTAGCGATGGAGTTTTGAATATTGATAATCATGCATTGAATTTAGGAGTGAATGCTACAGTAGCAGGAACTTTCAGCAGCAGCAATATGATACAGGTAAACCCTGGTGCCGGAGCCGCAGGTGTGGTTAAGGCGTATAGCGAAGCAGAAACTTTCACCTGGCCGGTAGGATCAAATAATAAATATACACCTGTCACTATTCAGGTGATCAATACCACAGCGGGAGGCTCTATTACAGTAAATCCGGTAGATGCAGAAAATCCTTTTACGACCGATGCAGGCAACTTCTCACTGGATTACTACTGGATTGTAAGCCGCACCGGTTTCGGCTCCGAAACGGCAAACCTGAGCTTTACTTATGATCAGTCGGACGCTGATGGCAGAGGAAATGAGGCAGGCTATGTACCAGCCCGCTATTCTCCTACTACCTGGACTAACCTTAACAATGTAGCCCTGGTAGATGAAAACAATAATGTGATCAGCTTCAATAATGTAACTTATATCAATGGACAGTTTACGGCTGCAGAACCTTCCGAATTCGGTACATTACTCACCTACTATAGTCGGGCCGATGGCAACTGGAATACCGTGTCCTCATGGTCCACTACTTCATTAGGAGGCCCCGTAGCCATGACCATTCCAGGCAGTAGCACTCCGGTAATCATTGGAAATAATAATACCATTACCGTCGAAAATAGCAATACCAATGCTCCCAGTGTAGAAATACAGGAGACGGGGACACTGGAACTCGCTGATGCTACCAGCGGACATAACTTTGGTACAGTGAGTGGTACAGGTACACTACGTATCCATACAAATGATACAGATGCTACGCCTTTTCCCGCTGGAAGCTATACTGACTTCTTGAGCGCTTCAGGCGGTACAGTAGAATACAGTGGAAGCGGTTCATATACTATATTAAATTCGCCCTCATCTTTCCATAACCTGACTATCTCCGGCTCAGGAATGATTACCTTACCTTCAGTTGACTTTAATATAGAAGGAAATCTATCTATTGAGGGAAGCGCTGAGGTTTTGGTGAGTAATACAACCAATGGCAATCTTACCGTAGCAGGTAGTTTAAGTACTTTATCTGGTACTACTTTGAGATTACGCTCCGGCACAGCCAGGACTATTGCTATTGGAGCAGATATTATCAATGAAGGTACTCTTCATACCAATGGTGGAGGCGTGAGTGCCCATGCTTTAAGCCTCGCTGGAAATCTCACCAATAATGGGGTTTTTGATATGGCCAGTACCGCCAATCATTATTGTAATGTTACCTTTAAGGGTACTGAAGATGCTACAGTAAGTGGATCGGGCTCCACTACCGACTTTTATCGCCTTACCCTGAATAAAGGAACTTCCTGGAACAGTGCCTTAGAAATAACGGCAAGTAATTTTAGTCTCAGCGCCCCCACGAATACAGTTGATAAAGCCCTTGAATTGCTAAATGGGACCCTTATACTCAGCGCGCCTCACACTCTTACTTTGAGCACAGGTGGAGGGCAGTTTTTTATTCCTCCTACCGCTGGCTTATGGCTTAATGATGCCGGAGCTACTGCCGAAATCACCTCCTCGTCTTCTAATCTTTCTCTTGCCGGCCTATTGAGGCTGACAGAAGGGTCAATCAATATTGGTGATGACGTCAGCGGGGTAGATTTTAACGCGATCTATTATACCACCGGTAAAGCCACAATCAATGTGGAAGGTGGAGCCCTTACCGTTGGAGGTGAAATCAGGCCAAACCCTGCTTCAGCAACTTTAAGTTATTCGCAATCAGGGGGCATCGTCAGGCTGGCAAATAACCGCAGTAGCACAGAAAGTATCAATAATGATTTTGAAGCAGATTTTTGTATAGAAACTGGTGCAGGCAGTAGCTTTACTATGTCAGGAGGTTTGCTGGAAGTAGTGAGAAGAAATTCAGGAAGTGATGGTAAAGCTATCAGAATCAATAGTGGAATCAGTCATACCGTTAGTGGAGGAACAGTAAGAATATTAAACTCCAGTACTGTAACCAACTTTGACGTAGGCATCACTTCGGCTGCTCCATTCTGGAATCTTGAGATTGGAGAGGGTAATCCCTTTACAGAGCGAGTGGGAGCATCCAACGGTGGAGAGCAGGATTTAACAGTACTCAATGACTTAACCATCAATCTGGTGGGAGGTACTTTTAAACTATACCGGGCAAATGCCACTAACCCTACCAATAACGATATAGATCTGAACCTGGGGGGTAATTTTACCATTAGTAATGGTAGCTTTGAGGCCGGTGATCCCAGTATTGTTACTTTTAATGGCTCAGGCTTAGCAGGACAATCTTCTCCTCAAACGATTAGCGGGTCCCCTACTTTTTGTAGCGTTAATGTGAATCATACCAATGGATCTGGCAGTGTGCAATTGGCTTCAGATATCAGGGTACAAGGCAACTGGACGTATACTGCGGGTACATTTGAGCAAAATGGACAGCTTATCACTTTTGACGGAGCAGTCAATCAGGTAATTGGAGGCAATCCATTTGGATTTGACAACCTAATGATTAACAATGCAGCCGGGCTAAGGTTAAGTGCCAGCCAGATGACTGTCAACGGAGATTTAAGTTTGACTGAAGGAGTTCTCAACCTGGGAGCTAATCAACTTTCCTTCGGGGCTACCGCTACAGTATCTACGCCTACAGCCTTTGGTCACAGCCGTATGATCATCACTAATGGGCAGGAAGCTGCATTGGGTATGGAAAAAGTATACACAGGAAATACTTCTTTCTTATTTCCAATGGGTACGGCTGCAGAATACACACCCGCAAACCTGGAACTTACCAATCATGTTTCTAGTGGTGACGGAGTAATTAGAATAAACCCGGTCGCAAATCGCAATCCATTGTCTCCGGTAGGCAAGGCATTAAGCTATTATTGGAACGTAGAAACTACTGGTTTCGTAGCTGCCCCGGAGATAACCCACAACTATACTTATGATGAATCAGATGTAGCAGGTATAGAAACTTCTTATGTGGATGCTTATTATGATGGTACTGCCTGGCAGACAGGCGTAAATACCCATGTGGATGAAAGTACGAATGTTATTTCAGTTTCAACGGATGAAGTGTTAGATCAATTTGCGTTTACCGCTGGCTATGATTTTTCACCTCCAATTATCTATTACAGCAGAAGCAGCGGTGATTGGAACGTAAATACTACTTGGTCTACCGATCCTTCCGGTACTCCGATTGCGGGCATTGTTCCGGCATCTGAAAATCCAGTGATCATTCAGGCAGGGCATACTGTTATCATTCCATCCTCAACTTCAGTTAGCGCTGCCAACACAACTATTGAAAATACTGCTGTCCTTGAAATCCACGAACCCAACGCCTCAAATTATGCCATAGGGACAGTAAATGGTACTGGTACTTTGAAGTTTAGTGTTGGTGCAACTCCTTCACTACCCGTCTTATCCAATAGTTTTGTGAATGCTGGTGGAGGTACTGTAGAATATGAGTACTCGGAGAATGCTCCACTGCCTACTGAGCCTTCAGCATATCATCACTTGATTATTTCCGGAACCAGAGTTTATTATTTGAGTGCGGATTATACCATTCGTGGAGACCTGGCTATTACAACAACTAATCGATTAGAAGATAATGGTTTTTCTATAAATGGCTTGGCAGGCAGTACTTTTACATTGGCAAATGGGTCAGAACTTAGAGTAGAAGGCACCCATACCTTTCCTGCGGGCTTTGGTACCTATGATCTGCAAGCGGGGAGTTTGGTTCGGTATAGAAGTAATAGTGCTCAAACTATAGCTAGTCTGAGTTCATATGCATATCATGATCTTACATTGGAGTCCAACGGAATAAAAACATTAGAAGGAGATATTTTTGTTAATGGAGATTTATCCATTATGACGGGGGCTACACTGGATGCCAGTAATTATGATATTTCGCTGGGAGGAAACTGGCGTAGAAACCCTGCAAATAACAGCGTATTTCTTCCCGGTGCATCCACGGTAACCTTCAATAGCGGAGGTGCGCAACTCGTTGATTTAATTACCGGAGGTAGCGAAGCAGAGACTTTCTACAGTGTAGTGATTGCTAATGGTACAGCACTTTCCTTGGACCCAATAATAGATGAAACCTACCAGACCACTGCCCTCATTGTTACAGGTAACCTCATCATATCCTCCGGTACCCTTGATCTTAAAAATAAGCCACTCACCTTATCAGGTAATTTGACTAACAATAGCAGCAGTACTTCTCCCATTATTAATGCAAGTAATATTTCTTTTGATAATACCCTGGTAAATCAGACCATCGGTGGAAGTAATAGTTTAGTGCTGGAGGATGTCACACTGGAGAAAGCCAGCGGTACAACCCTAGTATTGGATACACTGCTAACCGTCAATGGTACGCTGGACTGGAGCAATGATGGAACAATTACTTTGGTAAGTGATGACCTTAGCTTCGGGCCGTCTTCAGCGATCAATGGTGCTTTTGGCCTCAACCGTATGATTGTTATGGCAGGTACTGCTGATGGGCCGGAAGTGATCAAACAGGGCAATACAACTGCCGATAGCTACGATTTTATTTTTCCATTAGGGGTTAGTGGAAATTATACTCCAGTAGCAGTAAATGCTACAGCTATAAGTGGCAGTGGAAGTGTAGCAGTGCGTTCTGTTACAGGGAATAATAACGGGAATTTTACCCTGCTTGAGCCGGGGCGTGCCATTGACTGCTATTTCACATTCAATTTGAATGGAATTTCCAGTCTTACGGCTGCTCTAGACTTCACCTATGCTGATGCTGATGTACAGGGTAGTGAGATCAATTACCTTTCCTGGGTATATGAAGGAAGCACGATTACCGCAGAAGCCAGCAATGGCTTTGTAACAGCGGCAGCCAATAGATTTGGCTCAACAGATATTACCATCACAAATGCCGCAACAGAATGGATTGCTGCCGAAGCAGGAGCTTTCTTCCCTAAACTCTATAGCATCGTAGCCAGTGGCGACTGGAACCTACCCACAAGCTGGAATACCGCAGCTGATGGTATTGGGAGTGCCGCTGTTCCTACCCAATACAATGATGTGGAAATTCAGAGTGGAGATATCATCACAGTGGGTAGTAGTTCTTCAGTAGCTTCTTTGCAGCTAGACGGTCAGTTGGAAATCACTAATGCTGCCTCAGCTTATAATTTAGGCGTACTCACTGGTAGTGGGAAGTTGACTCTAAATTCAGGAGAGCTGCCGGCTTATAATGCTTTGGGCACCACGTTCTTTGATAATGGTACGGTAGAGTATGCAGGGGGAGGCGACTACAGTTTACCAGCTTCACTTACTCAGTATAGAAATCTGGAAATCAGTGGTGGGGGCATCAAAACGATGAGTACCAACCTCACAGTATTGAATGATCTTACTATTGATGCAGCTACACTGGATGCGCATAGTACCAACCACTATAACCTTTCTCTGGGAGGAAGCTTAAACTTGCAAAATAGCGGAGGCTTTGAGCCTAGGAATGGGGAGTTTGCCCTGATAGGAAGCAGTGCGCAGTCTGTACCCACAGGTATTAGTTTTAGTAACCTTCGCGGTGGTGTTACACAAAGTATGAAAGATCAAACGTAACCAAAGTTGATGTAAAAGAAAGCGATTTCAAAAGCAATGA
>NZ_JBBPHP010000032.1:0-77868 GCF_038039535.1 Catalinimonas locisalis
TGTGCGCATAATACTTTTTCCTGCTATATTAAGTTGCTATTCAGCAGGTAATCAAGGCTACTTCACAGGACGGATACAAAGAAAGAACCCATTGATACTAATAACGCAAACGAAATCGGAATTTTTTTAACAGAATTGACTTCCGAACAATCTAATAGTTTAGGGCTTGCTTTTTTTGGTATATACACAAGAGAAGATACAGGTACACAAACAAGACAAAATATTAAATTACTTCTACCCCTTCTTTGGAAAGCAATTGACGAAGATGTTAGAGAATCTTTTGGTATTAAATACGGTCATTTTTCTGCAAATCATGAGACTGAATCAAAAAAATTAGCTCGTCAATTTCTAGAAATAGTCGAAGGGCAGAAGTATATACCTGATGACCTACGTATCCTAGAAATTCAAACAGCACTGCGGGATTTACTAAATGCTCATAGGCGTACAAATAACTTTTATAACGAACCACCCTTTGCAAGAGAGTTGAAAAGGATAGTTGGAACACCTCCGAAAGTCCCAAAAGGAATTAACAAGACATATATTTTAACACTTGTTGAAGCCTATATGACCAATGGTAATGGTGTGGCATGGGAAGCAGAGCCAATTTATTTAGAACTGATAGGTCATTTTGATAATAGACAAGCGACTATGGCTCTTCTTTCTTTTACTACAGATGAAATCAGTAGCTCCCTCCAAATTGGGCTTTGTAAAAAAAAGTACATAGAGTTGCTGAATTTCATTAGACCAAAAATCACTAATGCATCAACAGTTGAGTTGCTCGACTTCATTTTGGACTTCAAAGGATCATTTTCTGAAATGAGAAAAGACAGCAGAATAAAACGCGCCTTAAAGAATTTAGAAATTTTGATAAAATAATAATGCTGAACTCAGGGAGGGCTAATTAACATGTAACTTGAACAGTAAAATGAAATAAAGACATCAAATATAACTAGACCCGCAATCCCACAACTACAAGCTAATGGATGAGAAACTTCTCTATCTGAGAGCTAAGACCTTTGGAATCAGTATAGTGCATGAATATAGATACTAAAATATTAAGTAAAAAACCGAGAGAAGAGTCGGGACCTAAAACTTCTAGAAAATATCAGTTTCAGAAGGACTTATCACTTTTCATTCTACTAAAAGAACATTCAAAAAGAAGCGATTACCTTTTTCTCTTTGATTTTCATGAAGATTTAATCATATCTAATTCTTCTACCACTTTGAAAGATTTAGAGTGTTTTCAAATAAAATCTAAAGATAAAGGAAATTGGACGATAAAAGCTTTGACTAAGCAACCAAAAGGAAAAAATTCAATACTTGGAAAATTATACTATAATAAAATTGTATTTGAAGATACCGTTAAATCATTAACATTTATATCAAATAGTAAGTACTCGTTCAAAAATCTTAAGTGCGGGTCTGAATCAGCGACTTTGGCAGAAATTTCAGCAAAAAATTTAAGTTGTGATGATTTAGATACATGCAATCAATCTATTAAAAATGAGCATGCACTTTCAATAAGCGATTTTGAAAAATTAGGTACCTTTAAAGTTACTACATTAAGTAACTCAGATAGTCCAACTCATTGTGTTGGGGCCTTAGCTTCTCTTATTAATTCAATAAATCCTTTGAATAGAATTAATTCTCAGCTTGCTTACGAGCAAGTTTCTAGAGAAATAACGCGTAAAACAAACGAAACAGTTGGTGATAAATCATTCACAGATATTTCTGAAGTTTTCCAAATAAAAGGGCTCTCAAAGTCACAATTTTTGGCTATCCTTAATAAGGCTGGTTTGTACAAAAGTGTTGAAGATGAATGGAATGAAGTTAAAAATAGCTTAGAAGCAGTAGGTATTCATTATCTTACATTAATGAAGTTCAAAAGTGCCTGGAGAGAAATGAGTGCAAGATTAGTAGCAGAATCAGAGAGCATACCTCTGAGAGATCTTAGGAACAAAATTGAAGATGTCTTAGGATCAGAAGTTAATGTTGTTGCAAGCTTAAATCTATTACAAATAGTTGAACATATATTTGCAATAATAGGCGAAACACGGTACGAAGAATACTTTGTAAAATGCTTAATAATAAACAAGTTAAATGAGTCGTAAGGGTAATCTAAAAATCTTAGTGAGAAATCTGAGAAAAAAGGAGAATGAAAAGCTTATACATATCGGAAATTCAATTATTGTCTCAAAAGGAAAAAAAAGCAAAAAAAGTCCAATTCGACCCGAAGAGGACTCTAATTTACGGTAAAAATCATACAGGTAAATCTTCCTTGATGAAGAGCATCTACTGGACACTAGGTGCTGAACCCTTATTTAATCAGAAGTTTAAAAATGCGAATGTATCAGCACTATTAAAGTTTGCAATAGATGGTGTAGAATATTCAATGTTAAGAGATGAAAAACTATTTGGATTATATAATCAAAATGGAGAATTAATAAAAAGATTCACCTCAGTCACAAAAGAATTAGCTCCTTATTTTGGTAAGATGTTTTCATTTCAGCCACTATTTCAAAATCAAAAATCTAAGTTCATTATACCCCCGCCAGCTTACCTTTTTTTACCTTATTATGTAGATCAAGACTATAGTTGGAGCAAGAGTTGGTATTCCTTTAAAAACCTCCAGCAAATAAAGGATTATAGAACTCAAAGTATTTTCTTTCATTCGGGAATAAGACCGAATGAATACTACAATACAAAGCAGGAGATTCAGGAGTATATACAAATCATTGAAGAAACCGATAGAGAGCAGAAACTAACTTCTAAAATATTGGAAGATGTACGTAAAAAACTTTCTCAAACAAACTTCAATATAGATATAGATGCATTTAAAGAAGAGATAACAGATTTATTAACTGAATCCAAAAGTTTAATGGCAAAGGAAGAAGTTCTAAAAAACAAACTTCACGACCTCTATCACTTAAAAGCTTCTCTTGATGCTCAAATAAATATTGTTCTGCAAGCTATAACAGAAAGTAACAAAGATTTAAAATTCGCTACTAATGAACTTCCAGACATAATTGGTTGCCCAACTTGTGGTGCACAATATGAGAACTCTTTTGCTGAAAGATTTGAAATAGCACAGGATGAAAAAAGAAGTAAAGACTTATTGCTTGAGTTAAAAAAAGATGCCCAAAATATAGATCAGCAAATAGAAAAAGAAAATGAGAGCCTTTCGTCTGTGTCTTCAGAAGTATCTAGAATTAATGAGATTTTGGAAGAAAAGAAAGGAGATTTAAGACTACGTGACATTATTGATAATTCGGGCAAAAATCAAGTTAAGGCAATTTTTACTGAAAGGCATTCAGCATTGAACGAAATTCTGATTTCAAATGCCTTAGAAAAAGATAAACTAGAAAAAAAGTTAAAAGCTATTGAGAGTAAAGACCGAAAATCCTCTATTGTAAGTTTCTATAAATCACGTATGTCTTCCTTTCTGAGAAAGTTAGATGTTCATTCTTTGAATGAAGATGAGTACAAAGCTATTACAACAAAAATTGAGAATAAAGAAACTGGAAGTTCGAGACCACGTGCATTAATTGCTTATTACTTCACATTTTTTCATCTTATGAAAAAGTACTCTACATCAACATATTGTCCTTTAGTTATTGATTCTCCAAATCAACAAGATCAAGATATTGAGCATATTGATAAGATAATGGGGTTTATCAACAATAATCAACCGGAAGGTAGTCAAATGGTTCTTGGGCTAGCAGAAACATTTGGTGAAGACTTCGATTGTAAGGTAATTGAGTTAAGAGAAAAATATAGTTTACTTCAAAAGTCTGAATACGAAGAAGTAGCAGATGAACTACTACCTAAACAACATGAGCTTTGGTTCTAAAAAAATAAAGTTCACTGGGCCCAATAGACTTCATGAGTAGGTAGGTGACAAAGTCCGTATTAGTCACTATTGACAAGTCATTACTCAGTACTGCGTATAGCAGATAAATTTAAATCGTCAACTTCATTAATATTTCTACAACAAAAGAACATAATGGATTGAAAATCAGCAATCCTTTTTGATCTTATCGAGATTCATATTCTAACCCCAAGTAGAATTCTATACAAAGGGTCGCCTCTTCTCATGTGCACGAACTTAATTTTCAAAAAAATTACCACCCGGAGTTTGTTATATTTCTGCCATGAACTCAGACAACCCTATTGAAATTTTTGCCACAGAGGATGGCTCAACTGAAATAAAGGTTCACCTTCAACAGGAT
This sequence comes from Catalinimonas locisalis, assembly GCF_038039535.1. Taxonomy (NCBI): domain Bacteria; kingdom Pseudomonadati; phylum Bacteroidota; class Cytophagia; order Cytophagales; family Catalimonadaceae; genus Catalinimonas; species Catalinimonas locisalis. Next base: position 4,230 of record NZ_JBBPHP010000032.1, read on the forward strand.
ACAGTTTGGCTATCCCAGGCCCAGATGGAAACTCTTTTTGATAAGAGCAAAAAGACTATCTCAGAGCACATCAACAATGTCTTTAAAGAGGGAGAGCTCGAGCCTGATCAAGTTGTCCGGAAATTCCGGACAACTGCCGCCGATGGTAAAACCTATCAGGTAAATCATTACAACCTGGATGTGATCATCTCAGTAGGCTATAGAGTGAAGTCCAAGAGAGGTACACAGTTCCGGATCTGGGCCACTAATGTACTGCGGCAGTACTTGGTAGAGGGATATGCGCTCAACCAGAAACGTTTGCTTGAACAGCAGCAAGCTCAAATGAATAAACTACAGCAGGCTATCCGTATGATTAGCGAAATGCCTGATCGTACAGCATTATTCTCTGATGAAGCAGCTAGTATCCTCAAAGTATTGCAGGAGTACAGCTATGCCCTGGATATCCTGGACCAGTATGATCATCAGTCGGTAGAAGTACAGCATACCCAGGACCAAGAAACTTATAGACTTACTTATGAAGAGGCTCGGGCCCAAATTGATCAGTGGCGGAATCATTATGGTGCAGGTAAACTCTTCGGTAATGAAAAAGATGAGTCCTTCAAAAGCTCTATAGATACGATCTACCAAACTTTTGATGGCATTGACCTCTACCCTTCAGTAGAAGAGAAAGCAGCTCACCTGCTCTATTTTATCGTCAAAAACCACTCATTCTCAGATGGTAATAAACGGATTGCAGCAGGGATCTTCGTCTGGTTCCTGGATAAGAACCGGATGCTCTACAAAAGTGACGGCAGCAAACGAATAGCCGATAATGCCCTGGTAGCTCTTACTTTGATGATCGCTGAGAGCAAAGCTGATGAGAAAGAACTCATCATCAATGTGGTAGTGAACCTGATCAATAAGCAGAATTAGAATATCTCGGTAACTGCCTGATAATCAGAGACCATTTCTGAACCCAGCGGGTTTACATTTAATGTTAATATGAAGTTTCTCCAATTTTTTCGGCACAATGTGGAGTATTGAGTTTTACCATTACCTGATCAAGGAAATGTTAATCTTTAGAAATCAAGTAAACGTGCATACATGTCAGTGCGTCGATCACGCATATAGGTGGCATACTTACTCCAAGAGTGGATCATCTTTAAATCAATGGGAGCTGTAATTATTCTCTCTTCTCTATCGGCTTCAGTCAAGATTTTACCTTGAGGTCCTACAATGACAGAATGCCCAAAGCCCCATAAATTTTTTTCTGTCCCTGTTCGGCAGGCCATAGCCACAAACACATTGTTTTCCAAAGCTCGCGTCATGGCCAAAGCCCTGGATTGTTCAGGGCTCCAACCTGCCGGCCCACTGATTTCATCAGCGAACCAAAAAGTAGAATTAAGCACAATCTGAGCGCCCTTCAAAGCCAGACTTCTGATATATTCCGGAAATATAAAGTCATAACAAATGGTCATGGCTACCTTGCCAAGCTCTGTATCAACAATGACTTCGCTATCACCGTAGTTAATCTGATCCTTCTCAAAGCTAAAAGGATGTACCTTACGATATTTGGCCACCAGTCCCTGGGCTGGTGAAATCATGATAGAGCTATTATAGGGTTTATTGTTATCCCCCTTTTCCATCATTCCCCCGCTGATCCAGATGTTTTTTCTGAAAGCTAATTCCTCAAGAAAAGCTGTGGTTTTGCCAGGTATTTCTTCTGCTACGGCGTTCAAATCCAGGGAATAGCCCGTTGTACCGTATTCACAGAATAAAGCCATCCGGACATCTTTATCTTCAATGGAATCAATCATAGAAGATATTTTCTGAAGGTTGGCATTGATATCTCCCAACACAGAATCAATTTGTAAAATGGCTAATTTTTTCTCCATAGTCTTTTGGATTTATTGAAATACGCTAAACCATGTCCGGGCATTCTTGCTATAGATCTTATCAACCACCTCCCTTGGTAAGCGAAGTCCCTGGAATTTTCCTTCAATCAGATCACTGCTCAAGGAATCCTCTGTGGTAAAATACTGCCAGTCACGGAGCCAAGTGTGGTGCATGCTCTGCTGTAGCTCTTCTTTGCTTTCCTCACCCTCATCACCCATATCAGTGGCATATAACAAACGATCCTGATATTTGATAAAAAAATCTCTTACTTTCTCTCTGTTTTCCTGGGTTTGGTAAAACATCTGGCCCATACGGGCAGCCATATCTACCGACATATTAGGAAACTGGTCCAGCCGTTTTGACAATTCATCCACACTCCATTCCAGGCTACCCATATGTGCACCTATGAAAGTGAGCTCACGATTTTTTTCCAGCATCCGGTCACGGGCAGCAATCTGCTCCTCATAGGATGGCATCTCCGGATGCTTGTACATATGGTACTGCGGATTGTTGGTGAAATATCTTTTGTCATTGTTAGTGCTCATCTGCTCTATCGGCAGCCAGCAGTTTTTTGGCTCTCCCAAATGTCCCATCACAGGAATATTCCTCTGAGTCAGTACATTAAAAATGGTATCCAGTTTCGGGTCATCGATCATCACCAGGGCCCCGTCTTTATCCCTTTGTACCATCCCGATATTTTTCCACACTTTCAAGCCTATTGCTCCGGCTTCAAAACAACTGTCCAGCCATGCCAGCGTTTGTTGTGTCCAGTGGGGGGCATCCCATTCTTTCATAGAGAATGCAGTAACGCAGGCAATATCATCCGGATGTGCATTGGCCTGGAGCATGCCATACTTGAACTGCTCTCTCACATCCTGGATACCGGCAGAATGATCAACAACAACGGTAAGCAGTTTAAAGTTATCTTTCTGTGCTTGTTCTACAAAAGCATCTCTTTCTGTGCGGATATGCACGTGCACATCCACCTTCTCCACCTGATCAAAATCATCGATACTATAGTAAGCTTCATTTTCATTGTTTTGTCCGCAGGCTGCAAGCAGGTAGAGAGTAAAGAGAAAATATAAAAGCTTCATCCTTTAGTGATTAAAATTTTACTGAATATGACTTTTGGGGGGTGCTATTATAAGTATGGCAGACGCTTCTTCTCTACTGCCATAACCTGCACATGGCATGAAGATACATTAAAAATGTAAAAAGTGTAATGGCATGTTTAGAATAAGGACTTGATCAGCTGTACACGTAAAGAGGGATCATCACTTCAATTACATTCCACAGATTACTTAATTGCTGCTCCCCTCTCCTAACCCAATTTTCCTCAACAGGCTTTGTCTATACTCATCCTTAGGCCAGCGGAGCCGTTGTTTGTAGAGCCACTGGTACAGCTGACGATCAGGTAGCTGCAAGTGGCCATTTTTTTTATAGAATTCTTCCACCTTACGGTAGTTTTCCATCCACTTCCGGTCACGTTGGGATTGTTTGGTGTTGCTAAATTCAAATCCTATTTGCTGTAATTTTTTGATGCGCTCTTCAGAGAGTTTATTTTTTGTCATTCTTTGCGTCCTTACCCAGTCGTAAAGCTGCTTGTTTTTGTAATGCCGGGAAACGTTGGTATGCCCATGTTCTTTCTTAAATAAGAGAAGTTGCTGGTAACGGTACTCCCAGGACAAGGATTTTTGCTGCTGCATGTCAAATACAAAACCTAGTTTTTCCAAACGGTCTTTTTGCTCTTCAGACAGACGGTGTCTGTTTTTGCGCTGGTAGACCACCCACTTGGCCAATGATTTATCTTCATAGGTACTGGGCACCATGGTATGGTGATGCTGCCGGAGGTATTCTTTTAGTTTTTGAAACATTTTCTCCCAGCGATCTTCCAGACTTCTGTCTCCAGCAGCCCAGTTAAACTGAAGCTGGTTTAGCAGATGAACTTGTTTCAGGGAAAGCTTGTGTTTTTGCTTTCTCTGCCTGTGAACCCATGCCCCCAGACGCGGATTTTCCAGATGATGGAACAGCAGGTCAGTATGTTCGTTTGTTTCGTAAAAGTCTTTTAACAGATAGTAATTGTAAAACCAGCGGATATCCCGATTCCCAATATTCCAGTCAAACTCAAGCTGTTCCAGGCATTTTACTGTTTCTTTGGACAAAGAAGTTCTGTGCTTGCGGGCAAATTGGGTGAGCTGATAGAGCTTTTTGTACTCATCATAGGGAGGAACATAGCTATGCCGGTGTTTTTGGTAAAAAGTTTTCAGCAGGGTACAAATCTGCTCTATCTGATCAGCATCCAATGTAGTTCAGGTCTATTCAATTTTTGCCGAAATCAAAATGAATTTCACTTGATTTCAGCCTTTCCGATGCAAATTACAAATTTTTCGCACTAGGTGTGGATCTGCCTTTTCTAGTTTCCTGTTTTGTATCTACAAAACCTTCCATTTTTTTTGCTCCCTAAGTTGCCGTACTTTTGAGCGTATCAATTGAATATCGCCCCTATGGCAGACCTTGAATCGCAGCATCTGGACTATAAACAAAGCTGGCAGGATGAACACCTCAAAACCCTCTGTGCCTTTGCGAACGCGGAAGGTGGAGAGATACATCTGGGGAAAGATGATCAAGGAAAAATCACCCCCCTTGAGCAACCCAAAAAGCTATTGGAAAGTCTGCCAGGCAAAATTATCCAGAAGCTGGGTGTCTATCCTCGGCTGGATTTAGTGCAGGAGGAAGAGCAAGCCTTTATTGTCATTCGCATAGAAGCCTCTCCCCTACCCGTTGGCCTGAACGGTAGATATTATAAGCGTATTGGTAGTACCAATCAGGAACTGAAAGGACCGATGTTGAGCCAGTTTCTGATGGAAAAGAGTGGTAATGGCTGGGACGAACTGCCGGAACCTCAGGCTACCCTCAAAGATTTAGACGTCAATACCTTACAGCGATTTCAAAGATTTGCCTCTGAGCGTGTACCTTCCATTCGCCAGGAGCCTTTGAAAACCGACAAAGACTTACTCAGTTTCTTGCAAAAACTCAATCTAGCCGAAGGAGGTATGCTGAGCCGGGCGGCTATACTACTATTTGGGAAAGAACCCCAACGCTACTACAGAGATGCATATTTAAAGATTGGAATGTTTGCCTCCGATGCGGAGTTACTTTCCGACGACCATATCAAGGGTAACCTTTTCAACCAGGTGGAGCAAGGCATGGAGGTATTAAAGCTGAAATACCTGGTCCCCAAGGTGTATTATGAAGGTATTGTCAGAAAGGAGAAAGCCGAGTATCCTGAGTCAGCTCTTCGTGAGGCTATCATCAATGCTTTGGTGCATCGTGATTATGCCGGTCCGCCTTTACAAATTAGTGTATATGATGATAAGATGATTTTGTGGAATGAAGGAGGTCTCCCTGCTACCCTTACCATAGAAGATTTGAAACATAAACATCCATCCCGGCCCCGCAACAGGTCGCTATCGGATGTCTTCTATAAGGCCGGATATATTGAGTCCTGGGGACGAGGTACCATTGCTATCACTCAGGATTGCATCCGGGCAGGCTTACCTGAACCGGCTTTCCGTGAAGCTTTTGGTGGACTAGAGGTGACCTTTTTCAAAAATACCCTTACCGAAGAGCAACTTGCCAAGCTACCTATCAATGACCGGCAGCGCCAGGCCATTCAGTACCTTAAGGAGTACAGCCGCATCAGCAATAAGGATTACCAGGAGTTGACTAATTGCTCCCGAAATACAGCCAGTAATGACCTGAAAGAGTTGGTTTCGCTCAAGATCATCATGCAGGCTGGCCGCAAAGGGGCGGGATCTTATTATGTGCTGCGCTAGGCAAAATTCAATTGCACAATAATTGCACAAATTGCACAATTGAGCTTTGCTACCTAGAGAATTGACATTTATTTTTACCCTCTATGGCATTCTGGAATACAAATAATACAACCGTCAACATTATCAAAATACCCGGCGGCTCTTTTGATAGCACTTTGACAGCTATTGTGAAGCCCTAAATCAATTTTATCTTTGAGAGGTAAAAGCCTACAATTCTCCTTGTGAACTTCATGATCATTATTAGGATTAGTTGTCGTGTTTTGATTAACATAGTATCTATCCATAACAAAGTAATTTCCACATAATATATTAAAAATATGCAAAAAATCCTTTCACATTAATATAAGCAAGTTGGTTAGTTTATGTAAATCAAAAATTAAATCGGATTCCTAGCGTAGCCTGCTGCACCTGCTGGTCATAATGGTTCTTTAGAAAATAGGTGTAGCGGTAACGGGCCAGGAGGGTAAAGTAACGGCTTAAGTAAACTTCAGTCAAAATGTTGGCGTGACCACCCAGGGTGAAACCTTCGTTCAATGTTGCTTCCTCTTGGTCAAATTCCGGTACTTCTTCCGATGTATCCAACATGCTAGAGTCCAGCTTGTAGCGGATAGAAGATAAGTCAGGTTCCTGATACGTCTGGGTGAGTCCTGCCCCGATACTGAAATATACATGTCTGAATAACTTTAAAAAGCTGTAATCTATCGTCTCATTGAGCATAAAAGTATTCATCCCGTATTCCGAAGTCACCTGATAGGCCCCGTATGTAGAAACATCTGTGAAATTGCCCTGCTCATACCCTCCACTAATTTCTATCTGGAATCTTTTGCTCAAAAAGGCCTGATAGCCTATGGAATATAACTCATCCAGGTTGGGCTGAACGCCATATTCTACGCTTATCCCCTTCAATCCTTTGAAATGAAATTGAGCATGTGCTGGGGTGAAACTGATTAAACAATTTAAAAAACTAAGAATTGCGAGTGTCTTTATCATGGGTTTACTCCATTAACTTTTTGGTAAATAGAAATTGACCTATACGTTTTTTATGAAGTCTTTTTATATTATGCTTAGCTTCACTTTCTGCCAGGAGAATGCTATCACTTTTCTCAATAAATGCATAACTCATTGTAATGTAGCGTTGTGCAATGCGCTGAGTTCTGATACGCTCATAATCACTCATGGCAAAAGCTTTATCTTGCTGCACTTTCTGTGAAAGCTCCATACCTTTCTCTCTGTACAGGTCAGCCCATTTGCGGTAGGTATGTGCAGCCTGAGCAGCGCGTTTGCCGGCAAATTCCTGGAAGTAGAGCCGAAAGTTTCGGTTGTCTGCAATACGCTGTTCCAGTCCTTTGGATGTTCCAGGCAGAGGAGCTGTAAAGTACATTTTATCTGCGAGCTCCCGTGCAGCATCAGCCACATCCGGATGCTTATATAGATTGTACAGCCTTTCTCCGTATTCCTGAGCAGGTAACATGTTCACGTATTCATCTATATCATTTTTGATATCATCAATTCCCATCAATTCATTCTCAATTGAGGCCATCTTCATTCCGATGACACTTTGTGCCATGTATTTAGCCTGATCAATACTGTCCTGAAGCTCATGTATTTTGTCGTAAGTTTTATCAATGACTTCTTTGGTCTTCTCTATTTTCTTCCAAAGCACAAGTTCTCCCAGGCTTTGAGCCGTGTTATTAATTTCTTCTTTTCGGTTTTTCTTGTCCTTAACTACCACTACACATTGATTGCTCATAAGCAAAATGGTAATCATGCAGTACCCTAAAAGCTTGATATAGCTAATTTTCATAAAAAATATCTAATTAGATAATTAGGTAATTAAACAATTAACTAAAAATAATCTTCCAGTCTTCTGAACAGTGCCTTTTGCTGTACATAATTATCTTTCATTAGGGCATCAGAATTTGTGAAACTATCAGAAAGTAGGCGTTCTGCTTTAGACTGTAGCTGCAAACTCTCACGGAGATATGCACTGGCAATTTCAGCGGTATTAATTCTTTCAGCATCATCCATTCTTAATTCATCTTTGTCTTTTAATTTTTGATTAAGGTTCTCCCCATACCGGCGGTAGCGTTGGGCAAGCTCACGATAGGTAAGCGCCAGCATTTTCTTTCGCTTATTAGCCATTTCTACCAGAGTTAGACGATTGGTAGCCATATTCGTAGACAGCTCGCGAAAATGATCATATTGTACCGGTATATTAAGTTCAGTGTCCAGCAAATTAATTTGCCGATAAAGGTCTATTCCTGCATGAAAAGTAGCTTCTCCGGATTGGTAAACTTCCTGAAGACTATGAGCATAACTCAGAATTTCATCAGGGACTTCCAAAGCCATGCTTTGCATAATCTCCCAATCCATAGCCGACATTTTGAGAAATCGGATGATGCCCACCTGCTTAAGTAGTTCTATTTTTTCGCGCTGAAGCTCATATTTACCTTCAGCATTCTTCTTAAAGAGGGTTTGCATGACATTCTCGGCAGCCAGTTTTACCCAGTACTTGAAATTCTTTTTCCCTTCCTGTTTCTTTTTTGCCCGTTTTTCAAGAGGATCCATAACCGGTATCCCCTTTCCTTGAGGTAAAATTTTGTCTAGCAAAGCTGAATTCTGTTCCTTCAAGGCTTTTAACATAGGCTCTAACTCGGTATACAATACGCTCAGAGCTGCGTCAACACCTGTTTGGGTGAGCTCATCATTCAGATTTTCAGTCCAGACATTTAGACGATCATAATAGTCTGCTTCTGATTCAAAATATACTTCTTCCGCTTCCCTATCGTAAGTAATTCCTTCCTGATGCTGCGGCATGGTAATATCCTGTTCATTAGCATATTGGTAAGCTTGATACACCATTTCATCCGCACCCTCCTTGCTGTAGAAATGTTTATAATCATCTTTAAAAGCTTTCTCCCAATCTTTCCCCTGCCAGTCACTCCAGTCAAAATCCGACAAAAGAGAATCACCTAAGTTTGAGGTGTCTTTTCCATCCTCAGGCAGCCAGTCAAATGGATTAGATTGGTTATCCTGAGCTGTTAAGTTTATAGAAATCATCAGGAAATGGATAACAAAGATTAGTTTATACATTGCTACTCTTAAGTTTGACATCTGCTTTACTCACCTCCAAAAAATTTATCCATAGCAGTATACTGTCGGTACATGTGCAATGTCTCTTGTTGTACTGGTGCTTCACGGCTTATTTCTTTTTCTATCAACTGGTCGCACATCAGGCGCAGCTCCAAAGCCTTTCTAACATAGGAAGCAGTGGTTTCCAGAAGCTGTATTCTATCCGCTTCATTCATCTTAAGGGTGGAGTTTTCTCCATCGGTAGACCTACTTCTGTGAAGCAATTCATTTAGCTGTTCAGCTTTGGTCAACATCACTTCAGCTACCTGGTTATAGGTGAGGGCAATCTGGATACTTTTTCTGGCAGAAGCATAGGCGAATATTTCCCGGTTGGCCAGCTTATTACCAATTGCGTTTTGCAAGAGGGGCAAATCATCAGGAAGTTTTTCGTCAAAATCAAAGCCAAAAACCTGATGGAGTACTTCCGAACCTAAAGAAGTGCTGGTATTGCCATAACCTTGTATCATGGGGTGATCGCCGGGAAGAATGCCGCTGACATAATGATTCAGATCAGTAGAAACCTGGGCGGTGGCATCCATTTCAAATTGGATGTTGCTAATGCCTAGTTTATCGCTTTTGATTAAAGCTTTCACCTCCCACAGCGCATCATCAATAGTTTGCTGCAGTTCACGTATGTTCTGCACGGTATTCTTAATGTCAGAAGCAATCTCATTGGCATCTTTAATGACACTATTGGTTTTGGCTAGAATGCCTCCGTTGGCAATGGTAGCGGCGATATCTCCGGGATCAATGACTATCAACTGAGCTTCAACCAATGTAAAGCAGCACAATGAAAGTATAGTACAAATGAGTTTCTTCATGTTCTTAATTATTACTTTGCAGGAACAAATTGAATGGACAAATCAGGAAGATCACGTTTAATAAAAGAACCTTTGATATTGATAGAATCAGGAGATAAGCTTTTAACCTTCCATTCCATGGAATATCCTAAATACCCAGATCCTGATTGGTTACCTTTGAAGCCCAAAAACTGCTGTACTGCCAGATTATTTCGGAAATCAGCCTGGGCCACTGTAAGGGAATCATTAAACTCCAGGTAAATTCCTTTTTCTATTAGTGAGGGTTTTTGAGAATTACAGCGTTCATCTTGCTCCAAAAAATCAATTGAGATATTGCTATATTCTAATCTAAATGAGTAAACATCATCCAGACGGCAAGGAGGCAGTTCAGCATACAAGTCTGTGACCTGAGTAGAATCAATGTTGAATGGATCTTCCGAAAGTTCAGCAACAAAAGTAGGCTTAGCAAAAGTCAGCTGATTAAGCTTCCATGGCTGTTTTTGACCAGAGAAAAAGGCTTTTCTCTCCTCTGGGCTATCTGGTTGGTCACTTGCATCTGGTTTTGGGGTTTCTTCTCCCTGACAGGCAAGCATTATACTTATGGAAAAGATGTAGGAGTATCTAAAAAATAGTTTTTTCATATCTCACAAAAATTTATCCTTTAGCTAAATAGATCTTATAGCCATCATTGAGTTTGATCGTTCTCTGTCTGTTGCGTTTGTTACGAATTATGGATTGAGTGACATCCTGCAAAATTTCATATGGCAGGTCTATAACTGAGCGTCCGGCGGACCGGTATATAGTATTATTGGTAGCCTGTTCCATATCCTGGCTTTTAGATTTATCAATGATAATACCATGAGAATAATCCGCATCATATACTTCGTAGTTTACATCATGACGTCTAATACGATCAACTTTTACATTAATGGCATTTGAACTCATGCGGATTTTTCCGGTAAATACTGTTCCTTCTGGAATAGCACTTTCCTGAAGTTGTAAGGGTTCTCCCAAACGAAGCTTGATAAATGAACCAGGCTCTACCTCCTGATCGCCATAGATATAAGCCAAGGTATATTGCTGTCCAGCATGACTGGTTAACCTGATAGAAGCAAAAGGACTCCGTTCTACTTCTGGTATTGAATCTGCTTGTACATTTTCTGATTCATGAATTACTTTTTTTGTAGTAATCACTCTCTTTCTTCTTACCGGTCTTTCGTATTTAGATTTTATTGGCTCAGGATTTTGTATGCTATCCTTTTGCTGGGGCTTTTTGGTAAGCTGTTTTTCTTCATCCGAATATGTAGCCTGTCCAAAATCTACCGAAACCACATCCTTTCCGCTGACAATATGCTCATATCTTCCCCTTCGTTTTACCTGATCTTTCTCAAAAATTTTATCCTGGAATTGCTGTAGCCTGCTTTTGGACTTTTGACCTTTGTAATCTTCTCGGGTTACTGTTTTACCATAATTTACACCTAGTTTTATCGTATTTTGTATCTGATGCTGATAAAGCAACAGCAGAGCAATCAGGCCAACAAATAAACAGACTAGAGGCAACCAAAGGATATACCTGAGCAAAAACTTCTTCGCCCTTATTTTGAAAGGTTCTTTTGCCTGGTATTTCTCCGGATTTTCAATGCGTTCCATTTTAAAATAGGTCAGCAGTATTCATCAAACGAGGTGGAATTTCCAGTTGTAAAGAGCGTATTCCGGAAGTTTCACGTATGGTCACCATCACCGCTCCTTGTTCTCCTACCGCATATACAGGAATAGCGATATAGTAATCGTGCCAGCCATAAGGCTTAACATCGGCAATATTTCCTTCTATCAGCGGTACTACCGTTACCTTATTGACCTTCTTTCGGCTCAACAATCGTTTCCGGTAGAATTCAGCGTTTTCAACACTTAGACTTTCCATGCGATAAACCAGGGCAGAATTATTCTCCAGTCGTAATTTTAGATAAATGGCAGAGTTGTCCACTTTAAGATTCATTAGTGACCAACTCACTTTATTATCAGCTACACCAATATCAAAAACCTTCCGCTTTTTGTCATCCAGAGAATATAAGCGTTCCTCTATTTGGCTAATATCCACTTCCGGCACATAATTCTCTCGGTTGTAGGAAGCCGCCTTATTCAGTGTTTTGTCTCTGAAATCATACAAAATTTTCTCATGCCTGGATTTAAAGCTCACTATGCCAGCAAAAACTTTTGAACCTGCTGAAATGAAGATTGTTGTTTCGGCAGCTTCAGGGGATCTTGCTTTGATATACACTGTGTTCTTTTCTGCTTTAGCTCCAAAATCTTTGACTAAGACCACATTCTCTTCGGGTAAATGATCGGCAAATTCTCTTTGGCCACCCAGATCTAGCAAGCTTACATTTTCATCAAATACCAAATAGGTATTTTGCTGGTTATTGACATAAATGGTATCGCTCGCATTTGCAAAGGAGGTATTGAATAAAAGAAATAGTGTGTAGTAATAAAATCTTTTCATCACCTATTCATTTTCGGTTTTATATTGATTGTAGGGCACAAAATCCAGGTCAGCGATTTGCAAACCAAAAGGATTTTGTTCATTACGATACGTTTTGACGATATTGTATTTTAGTGCAATGGCAAGTTCTGTTTTCAGTTCAGTGCCAATGTAGTGGCGTTGTTTAAAATAGGCTCTGGCTTTTGCTGGAAGACCGTTACTCAAAATTTTTACTGAGTCTATAAAAACTTCTGTTCTTGACCCCCAACGAATATAGTTGTCTTTTACTTTGCCTTTGTCAAACTGTTCTACCACCATCAGTCCGCTGGGTTCATCCACCAGATGAAGGGCATCATCTACATGTTGGTCATAAGTTTCAGCATCATGGGCAAACATACTTTTAATGAATATTTCAGAGAGATATTTAGCCTCAAAGGGGGTTACATCTCTTTCTTCAGTAAGGTAAGCCGACAGTGTGCCATTATCTGTCACCACATAAACCTGATCATTTTTAGTATCCACCAGTTGCTTGTACTGGAAGTAATAAATGACAGTCGCAGAGATAAATCCGAGGATTGAAACCATAGTTATTGCCTTCATGGTCCTGAATGCCCGATTATAGTCTTTAATTTTTTCCATTTCTATTTTTTCGTTTTTGGTCCGATTAAGTATCTAGGCTTTGTTTCACTGGGCGGTAAAGTCCGTGGTGCCTTTAGGTTTTCATTAACCGAGGGGGACTGTATTCTGGCAGCTTGCTTTCCATCCAGCATGCGGCTCTGCGAAATCTGGTTTGTATGCCTTGAACCATAAAAGACTCTGCCAGGAGTACTGTTGCTACCAGAGACGACATTTCTTGTACGGACTGGACTGGCAGTATAATTTTTATGGACATCAGGATTTCTTTGTGTTCCCATCATGACCAATCCTGAAGGACTGCGCTCCCCTCCTCCCCCACTGGGAATAATAGGTTTGTGAGCTGCCTTCGTTGCTGCACTTGTGGCTTTTGAAGTGCCTCCTGATGCCGCTAATCGTCCAACGCCTACAGCTGTGGCCAGAGGCGCCATAACCATTTTGGATCCAGACATGGCTACAACTGTCTGACCAATGGCCATAGAGGATAGATAAGGCACAAAGAAGTACATAATAGCAGAGAGCGCCGTAAGTAAGCCAATGGTCATTTCTTCGTCACCGCCAAAAGCGATATCAGCCAGTATTTGAACATTTAGGGCCTGCATGATCGCGTCCAGTAAAGCAAGCGTCACATTCCAGTAGCATACCACTATGAAGTTTTTTATCCAATGGGCTGCCATGCCCTGAAAACCAGGAATCAGACTCAGTACTAGTGGAATCGGTCCCACAATGAGCATGTATGCATACACTATATTTTTGAAAACTATCATGCCGGCACGAATAAGCACACTCAAAGCCTGCCAGCTTAGAGCTGTAGCAAGACCCCACCAGTTTTGAATCCAGTCAAAAGGATTGGCTTGATCTGAAATGTAGCCTGCCCAGTTTTGGACGAGTTCCCACATGCTTTGCTCTTCTTCTTCAACCCCTAATTTTTCTTTTAATGCTTCCCATATATTGGTGAGCCTGAATGAAAGTTCAGCTTCTCCTCTGATATATTCTGCCAAACCCAGAAAAGCATCACCTATCATAGTTATGATTTCTCTATAGGTTAGAAGCCCAATAATTATCAATAGGATAGGTACAAACTGAGGAATAGTAAACCTAAATCTATAGGACGTATAGCTTTTGAAAATTTCAACAAAGATGCGCAATGCCAGCAATACTGAAGCAAAACTGAGTGCAGCCTTATTGGATAGAGCCATTAGTCTGGCCACCATATTCTCTAATTGCCAATCTGCAAAAACTTCCATTAGACCACTGACATTTTCTGTGCTACAAATTCCTCTAAAGCCAAAGCCTGGCTACCGTATTTTTTCATTAGCCTTCTAAACTCATTTCTTTCTTTGGGCTTGGAAGAAAGTACTGCCGCATGTTGCGGAGGCGCTTCCAGGGCGTATACCCTAACATCTTCTCCCATCTTGACCAGAATATCTCTAAAATCTCCACCATCCCTAAGAGAAAACAACAATTCCCTTGCATGATTAGTAAAACCCAGTGCTGAAGCGGCTTCCTCAGCTAGCTTGGCGTCTGTATGCCGCAAAATTACTTTAGTCGCTGCATTGGCCAGGATAGCCTTATGATGAATACTGCTTGTTATGTCGTTTATATTCTGCGTGATGATCCAAATAGAGCCATTCAATTTACGTATGGTACGAAACATCGCCTGCATAAAGTCTCCTAGGGTGCCCTCCAGCATAGACCATGCTTCATCTATGTAGATAAACTTTTCATCATCCGGAAACCGGTCTAACTGATCAAGAACCAACTGGATAATAAGTTGGGTAACAATGGGATAAATCATTTCTTTCTCCTGAATACGTGCCAAGTCAAAGCAAATCAGTGGATATTCGCTTAAATCTCTCTGCTTTTCTCCATTGAGCAACTCTTTCATTGGGCCATTGTAAAAAGGCCGTAACACACGAAGAAACTCTACAATGTCAAAATACTGAAAGTCTGCCTTAAGATCTTCATTGTGAGCAGCGCTTTTGCGAAGTTCCTGACAGAACTCGTAAAATGTATTAAACTTTGCGGGAAGCTTATGTTCGTTGATATGCGCATAGTAGCTGATCAGAATTTCCAGTAAGATACTCTTCTCAATATTTTTAATAGAATTGACAGCATCTACTCCTTTCCACATCGTACTCAGCAAGCTCAATAGGAAATCCAGTTTATCATCACCATACATGTACTTTCCATGCTCATCCTGGGTCACCTGAAATGGAGCGAAAGCCATCGGCTTTTGAGGATCATATTCAAAGTATGTATCTTCAAATTGTTCCCCATTAAGCATCAGCAAAGTATTTCGGTAAGTGCCTCCTACGTCTATGATCACCTGCCGGGCTCCACGTTCCTTGCGCTGAATCATAAAATATCCATTGGTAAAGGATTTACCCCCACCAGTCTCTCCTACAATAATAGCATTTTGGTTGGTAAGGCTGGTATTAAAGAAGTTTACCTGTACGGGGTTTCTAAAACGGTCACATAGCATATCCCCATGTGTGGCACTGCGGGTGTTGCTTATAAAATTAAAATATTTGCAGGCCATTTCATCGCTCATCAGCATCCACCGGTAGTTGTTATAGGCGTTGCCCGGTGTGTTGGCAAAATACAGTGCCAACGTATCCGAGCTTTCTACAATGCATTCAGAATTGGCAATGCTTCTCATATCCCGCTTAGCTTGTTCCAGGTAATTCTGACGTATGGCCTGATCTGAATCATAGATCATCACATTGACCGAAACAGAAACCAGCCTTTGACTGCTATTTCGTATCATCGCAGTGAACTCTTCTATATTACCTCCCGCTAGATCATTGTCTTGTGTACCCATCCAATCCATGGTAGAATTCCAGAACCTGTTCTGATCCAGTCGGCTTAGTTCCTTTTCTGTGTTTTCTATTTTTATAGTTGTCGTTGTGATATGGGGTATTTGCATATAGTTACCTAAGAGGTAAGTATATGGTGCGGTAACCCCATGCACGTTCATTACGGCATCTTCTATAAAATTTCCCCTGCTCCGCATAGAGATCAGGTTCAATCTCTTTTCTCCTACTTGTATGCCATCCAGATCTGCAGATACTGCACAAGCTAAATTTTGGTGGTTATCCTCTTCAAAATTTAGGGTGTAATACTGGGAATACATGATTTTAAGCTCTTCCTCTCTCATCCTGCTGAATGATACACCATGAACCCCCTGTAGACCATTAATAAATTCAGTAGCTTGTAATTCCACCTTCTCTAAAGCTTCCTCAATTTGTCCGAAAGCATTGCCCAACATGCTTTTTGATGCCATTAAAAGGGTATTGAAGGGATGTATGCTGTTTCGTTTTTTGTTTTGAGGTGGAAAACTGATGAATAGATATCCTTTATGATGCAATACCATACTGTGCGCAAAATGTTGTTGCGTTTTTAGCTCGAAATACTCTCTTGCACCAGCGTCACCTTGGTATTCCTCGAAATAGTAAACATCAGTTTTCTGTAGCACTGCTTCTTCAGGAAAAGAGGAAAGCTGCTGTGCCAGGCTATTATTAAAGGAAGCATAATGTGCCGCTGACCAAGTTTCCATTTCGGCAGCATGGATACGGAACCCCACTGCCACATGGCCATCACGAAATACTACTTTATTGTTTTCAAAGCTAAAGATAGGGATAGCTTCTCTAAGATCACGTTCATCTCTTCTTCTTTTGGGTCGGTTGATGAGGTTGATCATATTGAAAAAGGTTTGGTCGTATGATGTAAAGTTTTTTAGGAGTCAATAGCCAGGCTACCCGACTGTGTAAGTACATAGGTGCTTTCTGTTTGTTGGACCTCCTAAGCATAATGAAAAGTACAATTGTAACCAGCAGTATGATCGGGTATACCAATTTGGGCAATACGATCCAGTTACGCAGCAGGTTCACTACAAAAAATAGTACCATAGAAACCGATAGAAATACTCCCCAGTCTTCAAAAGAGATTCCAAATATTCCTGTCGGTTTATCAAGTCTCTTAAAGCTTTTCATATCTGAAATTAATTGCCCCCATTAATTCCTTGAACTGAAAATTGGTCTGTACCACCAAAGTAGCTAAATATTTCATCCTTATAA
Organism: Catalinimonas locisalis; assembly: GCF_038039535.1. Lineage (NCBI taxonomy): Bacteria > Pseudomonadati > Bacteroidota > Cytophagia > Cytophagales > Catalimonadaceae > Catalinimonas > Catalinimonas locisalis. The sequence goes on from NZ_JBBPHP010000032.1 coordinate 21,064, forward strand.
GTAGTATAAGCGCCCCAGAGCAGTAAGCCGATGAAGAGGCCGATGGTATAATCCTTCCACTGAGGATTTTTTGTAAAAACAAACCAGATAACTGCTATCAGAGCCAATCCGCAGGCCACTGGAAAAGCAATGTTGATCAGTTGGATGATGGTTTGGGAAATACGATTGGCACCTGCTACTATGCCTTGCGCATGTGCAGCTGTTGAAAGAGTTAACATTAAAAAGCTGAATGCCAGTAATGTGCGGGAGAAAGATTTGATTTTCCCCTTTTCAGAGATACTAATCAGAAGTTTCTTCATGATGTTGCTGTTTAAGTTGTGATTGAAATTGATGAAAAGTTTTAAGCCGTTCTTTCATATTGGAATGCGCCTTCTCCTGAAAGATTTTCGCATAAGCTTTTCTATGCTTGTCCTTAGCTGAGATTTTCTGTTTCCCCAGGTCTTCATCAGAACAGCGGTAACAAATTCTCTTCAGGTTATGGCAATTCCTTACTTTTTTCTTATATATGTTCCACATTTCAATAAATACTATTGAAATTATTTGCAAGGTATCAAAAAATTATTGAGGTCAAAAAAATCACTAAAAAAAGTTAGTGTGTGATCACATTTTCTAAAGCGAGTGGTACCTCAATCATGAACTCTATAAAATGGAACTTCTATGGAATACTCATCATTTCGCGATGAACTAAACTATTATAAAGAGAATATTGACATTCGTGACTATCTGGAAACCTCAGGTTATACTTTGGATAAAACCAGGGATACAGCTCGCTACAGAGCTTATTCTAATCAGGAAAATGGCGATAAAATATATATTCCCAGAAACAGTAAGTATGGTGTCCCCAATTACTACGTGAACCAGTTTGACAATGATGATAAAGGCACCGTGATAGACTTTGTGATGAGCAGAGAGCAAAAATCATTGAATGAAGCCAGGCTTACACTCAGGGATTTTCAACAAGGTTATGTACCTACAGTGAGACAACAACAAACTGTACCTGTCCATGAAGAAAAGAATACAGATGAACGCCGGCAGTATATGGTGGAAAAAATTGCAAAAGAATATCCATCCGGATTGGATGATGAATACCTGGAAAAGCGGCTGCTCTCTTCTGCTACTCTTCATCATTCTGCTTTCAAAGGCAAAATAAAACTGAATGAAGTTTCTGATGACAAATGGGTTGTATTCCCTCTGGAAAATGAACAGGGTAAGCCAACAGGTTTGTCTATGAAGGGAAATGGTAAAGAAAGAATATTGGGTGAAAAAAGCGGAGTGTGGATTTCTCATCCAAGCATGCCAGGAAAGGAAGTGGATCAACTGGTGATTACGGAACATCCAATTGATGCCATGAGTTATCATCAACTTCATGGAGACTCACAGCAGAACCATAATACAGTATATCTGGCTACTGCAGGCAACCCATCTCATAAACAACTGGAGGTTATTCAATCTAAGGTAAATGAATTACAACCAAAAGAGATTGTATTAGCCAACGATAATGATAAAGCTGGTCATCAGTATGATGAAAAATATCGGGAGAAGCTGCAATCCGGTAATACCCCCACCAGAATAGAAAAATCTCAATTTAAAGACTGGAATGCTGACCTTTATGCTACGGCACTTTATCGGACAAGACTTTTAGACCGGACAATGAATAATCCTCGTCAAGTACAGCTGGAAAGCAAGACCAAAGCCAGTCCTGAGCTTGAAATAGTATTAGAGCATAAAAAATATAGAGAGCTTACTAAAGATCAAAAACAGTACCTTCCCTCCTATTTTATTGAGCGAACCATAGAGGGTAAGAAGGTAGAATTTTCTTTAAAAGAAGTAGCTTTCATCAACAATGATAAAAAATTGGAAATGCAACTGGGTAATCATGCAGGTAGCAAGCAATTTGACAAAGCATTTGTGGCAGAAAAAACGCAGGATGTTGAAGATAATGCAGTACTGAATAAAAAACAGGAAAAATCCCTGCAATCAAAGGATACCCCTGAAACAATCAAAAAAAGAATCAATCAAGTTTATGAAAAAAATGATAAAAGACAGCAAGCAATTCAGGAAGCAGACAATTACGTCAAAAACCAGGCTCCAAACACCCAAAAGCTTGAGGCTGAACCCCAGGAAAATAGAGGTGTTGATAAAGTAGATGGATTTATGGCTACACAGAAACGATATAATCATCAAATAGATGCTTTGCAGCAAAAGATCGCTGGTAACCCGGCACATGAGGAAATGTCACGGAAGCTGCACTACTACAAAAACTATCCCCACCTCAACGACCAGGAAATAGATACCTATATTTCTATTGAAGATAAAATGAGCTCCCAACAGCCAGGGCATACCAAAAGCTTGGCTAGACAGCAGGATAAAGAAATTGGAATTTAAAATATTCAAAACGCACTGTAAATTTCACTTTGAAAATTGCAGGTACTATAAACCCTATATAAGAACACAAATATTACACTTTTCTAGGGGCTTTACAGTTATTGGATTCAAACCTATATTTTCTTCTTTTGGTATGAATTGATATGTTCGGCAGTGTACAAATACTATCCAATATGAGATAGTTGAGTGGGCTTCCCACAAGGGTCGGGCTCTCGTGACTCGCTGGCATACCCACAAACCAACACGAGCTCAAACAAACACTCCATCCCTAAGCCGGGAGACGATAAAACAAAAGGGAAAAAAATGCAAAAGGTATTCCAACTGGATCATTTCAGTTAAAATAGTTATCCTTTTTTATCATATTTAATTTAATAAAAAGCTTATTGTTTCCTTTTTTAGCTTGATATTTAACCTATATTATCATATATTTATGTATTGATTCGGTGATAAGTAAAGCGATTATGATAGTAAAGGATAATCTAAAATAGCGAAGCTGAACTCCCAATTTTTACTAATGAGTAATTTATGTTTAACCAAATAAATAGTTTACCATGAATCAATTTGAAGAAAACACCCAGATTCCAGAAGTACATGAGGATGTTCAAACAAACACTAAACATCCAGTAGCTGACCAGCACGAGGAAGGCGAGTTACAGGTACAAGCTAGTACTTACGACTTTGAAGAGTACCAACGTCTGGTAAGTGAAGCAGAAGATCTAAAAAATAAGAAAGGGAAAGTCTCTATCGTACCTAAGTATTATGAGTTTAAAACTTCTTTGCAGGATGTTATGAAAAATGCCGAAAAGAAAAAAGGAAAAGATAGAGAACAGTATCTTGAAATGGCTTTGGTAGATACAAAAACGCAGGGCTTTTATGAGGGTATACATGAGCTAGAGGTTTCTAGCATTGACAAAGAAAGCGGTGAAGTGTTGACTAGTAAACGTCAGGCTGTTAGATGGATAGGTTCAGAGGGCTTGTATATCAATTTTGGTAAGCAATTAATCAACGCTTTTCAACGTGCTGAAGTACCTTTGGGTACTCCTGTAGAAATTCAGTTTGTATGTGAGGAGAAGGTGAAGAGCAAAGAAGGAGCTACCGTCAAAATTTATGAAATTTATCCATTAATCTAAATATAAGTAAAAAGGGGTAATTGCCATTCGCAGTGGCACCTACCCCTATGTTTAACCTGGGCAATAAGCCCAAAATTAGTTTACCAATGGCAAATATAGTAAAAACATACAATTATGAGCAAGGCAAAGAAGCTGTATTAAATTCTACACTTAGTTGGGAAGTAGAAGAGCACGCCATTTATGATGCGGAAGGTAATGTTATTCCTGAATGGAAGTCAATCCGCCGCAATGACGATAAGACCTGTTTAAATATCTGTAAAGGCTCCTACACCCCTACCCCAAACCAAATGTTAAAAGAGTGTGCAGAAAAATTAGCTTCGGAAACAGGTTTTGAAATTGCCGGATTTGATACATTTCAAAAAGGGAAAAAAGTACTAGCATTTTTACAGAACCCTGAAGAAAATGAAATCGCTGGTCACAAACTGAATGATTATTTATTGATTGGTAATTCCCATGATTACAGCAGTGGATTTTGGATTGGAAATACAACAATGATGCTTCGTTGCAGCAATCAATTTACAAAAAGAAATCAACACTTCAGCGTAAGCCATACCAGTAACAGTAAAACGAGAATTGATAAACTATTGCGAAGTTTTGATACCTACTTACAACAAAATAAACTCATGTATCAGGAGTTTGAACGCTTTGTGAATGTGCCGATAGAATTATCTACTATTGATGAAGCAATTGCAGAAGTGATGAATATTTCGTCAAATGAAAAGGTTAGCACCCGTAAAAAGAACCTTTACGATCAAGCTATTGCCAGTATTCACAGAGAGTGTTTTGATTTAGGTAAAAACGTATGGGGATTGTTTAATGGTTTTACTCACTTTACAACGCATGTGAAAAAAACCAAAGAGAAAACATTTGGAAATGCATTAGGTAGCATGGCAGATATCAACGATAGAGCTTACAGTTACTGCCGGTCTATTACTCACCTAAATTAAACTAATAAGGGGGAAGCTTCCCCCCTCTTTTCTAAAAAATTTTTGGAGCCATTATGGCTCCGGTTTTACAGAAAAGTTTTAAAAGTCTTGATTTGATTTGAAGAATCAGCATTTAACCAGAATTCCATATCTTGTGCCTAAAAATATGAGCCAGGATATACGCCAAGATCAGAAAGCAGCCGAGGAATTAGATGCACAACGTGAGAAGATTGTCCGTCAAATAGGACAAAAATTGGAGGAACAACTTTCTACCAGAAAATTAAGCGCTAACCGCCTTGCCACAATAACCGGCATGAAGCCCGAAACTCTTTACAGAATTCGGGATGGGTCTCAATTACCTTCCTGCGAAACCATCATTAAAGTCAAGCAGATGATTCCTGAGCTTGACTTAAATTGGTGGCTTTTTGATCAGGGTGAATCTAATCTACGATCTACAGATGGATTAAAAGCTGAGAATGAACAACTTAAAACAGAAGTAGAGAAGTATCGCAAAATGGTGAGAGAGTTAAGTCAGCTGATTGAAAAATATGAACCATGAAATTTTTAATTGTAGGTTTTAATCTCATTAGATTCAGCTTAATCCATAAGGTAACGGGCAAGGGAACCAAAAAAGCCCTGAATAAAATCAAAGCTTAAAGATCAAGTACTGGCATATCAGGAAGTTTACCTGATTTTTTTAGATGTTTAATATAGTACCTTACAGCTTCCGTTGTAAAGTCTAACTTATTAGCTTCCATTAATGTAGAAGCTAGTTTTACAACTTTAGAGACATTCTGCGGGACTGAAATAGTAGTATACGTTATCTCTCCTTCCCCTTCTTCTCTCTTTTTCTTTTTAGGGCCTCTCTTAGCCTTTTTCTTAGGTTGAGATGACTCTAAGGCTTTAGAAGTGGGAGATGTCTCTTCCTGAGGCTTCTCAGGAGCTATTTCAGCATAATTGTTTGATGTAGCTACCTCATCTTTTTGAATTTCAGATGATGTTTCTTCATTTGACTGATTTGTAACCTGATCAGACTGAATATGCTCACCTTCGTTTTTTTCTTCTTTGTTTTTTTGATAAGCCTGGTTAAATGACTCTTCCCTAAGTTTGGCAGCAGCAGCTTTTCTGTTAGTCTTTTTTTTCTTTGGATTTACATTCGCTATAATACTTTGCTTATTCATAATGTTACAGTTTATACTTTTTCACAAATTCATTCATAAATGCGGAGAACTCTTCTCTCACCGCGCTCAAATCTGAGTTATCGCTGGACATATAACTTTCATATGTGTTCCATCTGGCGTATGCTACCAAATCCCGCAGTCCACTTTCAAAAATGTTTACTCCTACTTCTTTGCAATAATCACGCATGGCCTTTTCTTCTATTCTCCCTCTTTTCTGGTTTAGCATGGCAAATAATAAAAAATCAGTGTCTTCTTCTTCCTCTCTTTTGTAAGTTTCTATTTTCCGAATAGTCTCAACATAATTAAGGGTACTGTATAGATCTGCTTTTCTGGCGATAATGGGCAGCAACACTCTGTTTGCTAGCATCATTATCTCTAATATATCATTATCACTTGTACTTCCCTGTAGATCTACAAAAACGACGTCATATTGGTCTTCTAGATTATCTAGGTATTCAGCGACCTCTTTGGTGGGAAGCTTCTTAACTTCATAGGGAAATTCTTCAAATTCTAACTCGTCAGCTTCTCTAAAGTCTGAAATTGTACCTTGTTCATCTCCATCAATTACCAAAACTTTTTTCTTAAAATCGACTGCTAAGGAGTTTGATATTAGAGCTGTTAAGGTAGATTTCCCCGCCCCCCCCTTTTGTGCTGAAATTAAAAATATATCCATAGGTGAATTGCTGATATAATTATAAAATATTCTAATTAATAAGTTATATACGCATATACTAATATGCTGATTCTATGATACAATTATAAAGCTAAAAAATTAAATAATAATATCACTCTCTAATTAAAAAATGAAATAGGTTTATAACTATGTAATTATAAAATATTACAATTATTTTATTATATAAATAAGTAATTAACTAATAATAAACTTATACAATAATATGATTATAAAACTAAAATACTAAGTAATAATAAAAGTATATAATATTATCATCATGTAATTACTAAATGATATACTTATAAAACTATATAGTTTCTTAGTTATTAAGTTATAAAATTATACAATTAAAATATAATATCCTTATTTAATTACATTAATGAACAGTTATATAAACAAATAATTATCTAATGCAACAATGATAAAATAACATAACTAAATAATTTTTTAATCAAAAAACCGTATAATTATAAAACTATAATGTTAAACACTAACTTAATTATCTAATTAGATAATTATATAGTAGATGCAAATTAATTAAATATAATGAGTTATCTCAAATCTTAGCTAGAAGTAAAATAAATAAATAAAATATCAAATACTTAAATCTCTGATTATGAATGCCTTATGAGGGGCTCTAAGTGCTAATTTATTAATATGTGTTGCTTTTATATCATAAAGTACTGATATTCAATATAATTAAGTCAACAAATACAAATTATTATGTCTAACCGGTATGTAGTAACAGTGAGTAAAACAATGAGAGAAAAAGTGGGAGAGGAGGCTGATCGTTTAGATATGAAGATTAAAGATTATGTTCAAGATGCACTTGTTTTTTTTGTGACAAGGAAAATTAATCCAGCTACATATGATCCTGGGAAAGAATTTGATTTAGTACAAATAATGAAGCAAAGTTCTGATAAGATGTTAAATAAGATTGAAGATCAAGAGAATAATGTTTTAATGAAAATAACTGAAGAGATGATCAGAACTAAGTTATTGCAAGAGGCTCAAATTAATATCTTGATTGAAAAACTAATAGAGCCTGAATTTAAGGAAAAAATGCAGAGAGAAATAGCTGAATATGTGGAAGAAACTTTAAAATCATATATAAAAAAATAAATTAATTCATGTATATAAAGATCATCCAAACTAATAAAGATGGTAATAAAATTTATCAAAATAATGGATCCGTAAACCAGCTGATTTCATATCTAAGTCATGATTCTATGTTGGGAGATGAGGATGAAGGTGTTTTTTTTAATCATAAAAACGATAAAATTTCTGCTCATGAAGTAGAGGTTGAAATTGATGAAAATAGTAAAAAATTAAAACCATCTGAAGAGAAATTCTACTCAATAATAGTGAGCCCAGCTGAGGAAGAGTTATTGCATATTGATAATAAGGATGAGAAGTTAAAAGAATATGTAAGACGAGTCATGAATAATTATGCTGCTAATTTTCAGCTTAAGAACAGAAGCAATTTTAGATCAAATGATTTAGTATGGTATGCGACGCTTCATAAAGACAGAGAGATAAAAAACCTGGATTTGAAAAGTGGGCAATTATTGTCGGTCAAAGAAGCTCAGAGGGTAAATACTTTAAGTAAGAGTAGTAATCCTAATGATCAAATAGAGATTTCAAAAATAATAAACAGGGCTGAAGAAAGGGAAAGCAAAAAGTATCAGTCAGCGCAATTTATTGCAGGAGAAAAAAAGCCCGGCTTCCATAAACATGCTCATATTATTGTTAGTCGTATGGATGCGAAACAGGAAAACGTTCTTAATCCGCGGTCCAGGCAATCTACATTCTACATCAAAAAGTTTCAGGAAAAGTGCGCAAAGGATTTTCAACAGATGTATGGTTATAAGCATGAAACCATAAGCAAGGGCTTTTATCAAAAATATAGCACAACTGAACACATCTACTTTCACCAGAAGATTGAAAACACTGCTGAACAAATCAACCAACATTTAGGTGACGAGAAGGTTGAGGCAGGACGGTTGAAGGAAATTGGGTATGAGTGCAGTTATAGCAGGGCATTTTTTATAAATTTGACAAAGCTCAAGTACAGGTTTACAAAAGGAGACTACTCACATGATCCTTATTTTTTCGTAAAGCACGGAAGAGATCAGAAGCAGGAAGAATATTTAGGTAAACTTGGTGATTCCAAAACTCAATCTCAGGAATCTATATTAGCATCAGGCAATGAGCATGGGCTACCTACATATTCAAAGGGTAGGAGTGAGGGTATGACAGCATCACAGATGCTTAATGCTTTGGGAAGCATTCGTGGTGGTTCCATAGCTATCAAAGAAACACTCGTGCTGGATGATGAGCGAAAGCAAATGAAAAAATCAAAAGAGAAGGGTAGGGGAGAGGATCAAAATGAAATGTCGTAAATATGTTTTTGTCAAGACAATTGCTCCAGATAGCATTTTTTTTCCTGTTGATAAGCTTATTGCTATTAGGCGTTGATTATTACTTATTGGTTCATTTTCATGGGGATTTAGCTAATTGGTTGGTTAAGCCTCTTGGGATTTTAGAGAAACTTATTATACCACTCAGAATTATATTACTTTTTAGTTACTTCGTGATGGCTACTATCAGCTCAAGAATGCCACGCTATAGTGGCCCAAAATATCAAGAGCTAATAATACACAAGGGCATACAGTGGTTAGCATTTTTTTTCACTATTGGCAGCGCTTATACTTTTCTCAATATTGAAAAAATGTCGTTATCTTTTGTATTTGGGTATCCAGCTTCTGTTGTCGGTGTATTCATCTTTCTTCCATTATGTAGTTTTTTATTTCCCACCAAAGAACAAAAACTTGGAAGTCTGGTAAAAAGGAAGAAAATCAACAACCCTGATTCTGTTAATCTTAAGACTAAGGGTAGGGGATGGGTAAACATCACTGAACCATTTCGCCATACCATTGTCATTGCCGGTTCCGGATCGGGAAAAACAGAATCAGTGGTCCGTCCTTATATGTCTCAATTTATTGAAAAGGGATTTTGTGGGATCTTGTACGACTATAAATTTCCGACACTAACAAATGAATTAAACACCATACTTATTCAAAATAAGAGAAAGGCAAAGTTACCATTGTATGTGCTAGACTTTGAAAGCATAAGCCGCTGCCATAGGGTAAATCCTATCAGAGCAGATTATATCAAAGACGTAAGTTATGCTGAAGAAATTGCCACCAGCATTTACAATAACCTGGATCTAAGTTCGGTCAAACATAACGGAAACTTTTTTACCCGTAGTGCTATCAACTGGTTTACAGCTATAATCTGGTTTTACAAGGTTAAGCATCCTGAACAATGCACATTACCTCATGTTTTCAATACTATTTTGTACCAGGATTACCAGCATGTATTTTCCATGCTGTTGAGCGAAGATACAAGTGCAGACTACATCCGCAGCATCGTTACCTCATTGGACACCAAAGCAGATCGTCAGTTAGGAGGGCAGGTGGCGTCATTGCAAAATGTAATTGCACGTTTGAACACACCTAAATTGGCATGGATACTGTCCGGCAATGACTTTGATCTGGATATTAATAATCCGGAAGACCCGAAACTGCTTTCCATTGGGATGAGTCCTCAAATCAGGAAGTCGCTTGCTCCAGTGATAAGCTGTATTTTTACAGTAGCATTACAACAGATGAATGTTGAAGGTAAGCATAAAAGTTTTCTTATGCTGGATGAAGCCACTACACTTTATCTGGATGATTTGGATCATATTGGAGCTGTAGCAAGATCCAATAAAATCGCAATGGTTTTAATTGCTCAAGATACAGCAATGCTAGTTGAAAAATATGGGTTGCAAAAAGCACAAACCATCATTGCCAATATGAACAATATGTATTTCGGAAGGACCAACCTTCCTCAAACGGCAAAGATTGTAAGTGAGACTATCGGTAAAGAGGAAAGAGAAATAATTTCTAAGAATGAAGGTACTAGTTACCACAAATATGATCAGGGAAATTTAAGCCATGGATTTAGTGTGCAGGAAAGAGCAATAGTTAAACCTGAAGAGGTACAAACACTGAAAAAGGGGGAATTTGTTGGTAGATCCACAGATGAAGCGCAAAACTATTTCTTTGCCAAATTTAAGAGACATCGATTCCGCACTCTGTACACCTTAGAACCTTTCGTGGAATTCTTACACCGGAAAGACAATAAGCCTGTGAAAGACAGAGATATTGTCATCAAGCAAAATTTAGATACTATTAAATCTGAAGTGAAATCAATAGTGAATAGCTATAAAAACGTATATGCTGATGCAGGCACTTCACTCACATCCGAATAAGCCTAAAGGTGCTGCTGATTTTATAAAGAATATTGTTCAGAATGACATTCCTTTCTCTAAAGGCTTGTATTTAGCTGAAACGGTATGGGAAGATCCAAAGATGGCTTCAGTCTATTTGCATCGCTTAGAGGGGCTTATTCAGGCTGATACGGCCCTAAATTCACAACGAGATACCTATGCAATCATAATAGATGGACCGGTAATGTATGCATACAATGTTGGAGGATTTCCACAGCCTGATTTTTATTTGTTTGACTTTTCTTATTATCAAACAATTGAAGAGAAGTCGGAGCGATTTCGGTTCTTATCTTATGCCTGCCTTGGAGGGGAAAACATACCTGAAAATACCCTTGTTCTTCTATATGATCAGCATAAAAAAATAATGCTAGAAGAGTTTTATTCAGAAACAACTTCTCAATAATAGTTTTCCCTAATAGAAGAAAGTGCAAAAAGAATGGTTTTAAACAATTAGTAAAGACAACTTATATAAGTGATTTTTAAACCTAATTGGTATCTGCTTCAATTTGGCTGTTACACTTTAACAATCTGTTTTAAACAAGAATGGGTGTAAGCCCCCTAAAGCTATAATGTTCTGTTTTCCATTCTAAACCGGAGGCCTTATTGATTCATTTCCTCCAGAAGTTTCTTCAGGGAATGGATCCTTCTTACATAAAATATCCAGGCATAGGATAACAGCACCACTTCAATAATAAAAAGTACAATGATTACGGAAATACCTTCCGCAGTAGAAAACCATTCGGCCCAGGGCATGAGATCCTGTCGTAAGATTTTGACAGTAATAATGACAATAACTCCCACCATTTGAATGCTTACAATGAATCCAATCACAAATGACCATAACACTTTTATGATTTTTTTTAGAAAGCTCTTCACATCCTCTAGCAACTGCAACTTTTGAAGCTTTTTTAAGGTGATGAGGTTTAACAATGAGCCAAGCAATACAGTGATACAGATCAGCAGAGTGATTTCATCTCCTACAGCTTCATAAAAAAAGAAAAGGGCAACGACTAAGGCCCAGGAGCTATATAATTCAATCCATAAAAGATGTTTGAAACGCTCTAATTCAGAGACTGATTTTTTGTTTGCTATAGCGCTGATTTCATCTTCTTCCAAGGTCTTCTCCTGGATTTCACTCCATAAGGCTTGCAGATCTTTCATCAACTATTTTTTTTAATTGTTTTTTAATTCTATTGATTTTCACGCCAATATTTGAAAGGCTCAATCCCACGACTTCAGCAATTTGGGCATGTTCTTTTTTTTCCAGGTAAAGCATGATAATGGCCCGATCAATGGGTTTCAACAAAGCTATGGATTGATACAGGATATTCACTGGACTGTCTGAGTCATAGGGTTGAGTCTGCTTATCAATAATTCTTGAGATTAGCACATTTTCAGCTGGATGCTCAATTCTCTTTTTTCTTTTATTCAGGTTATACAGACATACATTTAAAGTCAATCTATACACCCAGGTTCCTGATTTTGACCTTCCCTCAAATTTCTCTATGGATTTCCAGAGCTGATAGCAGACTTCCTGTACATTATCTTCAAAGTCCTCTGTAGAATTAGCATATCCACGGCACAGCTTTCGGATGATACCGTAATGTTCTTTTAGCATAATGTTAAACCGTTCCTTTTTCTTTTGAGAAGTCATCTTTTGTGCATTAGCCTTTGCAGCCAATTAGTATCAGCAGGAGGATATTCTTTACATTTTTTGAAAAAATTATTCTTTATGTAAAGAATCATTACTATGAGTTACTAATCCTGTCAACACATAAATTAAACAATCATGATAATAGAAAAAACACTGATAGTTTTGGTGGTAGTTGCTAGCATTTTGTGTAAAGCCTACGGACAGGGTATATGGATCAAAAACACAAATGTGATCAATGTAGAAAACGGTCAGGTAAAGGAGAACATGGATATCTTTATCAAGGATGGTCTTATCTCTGAAATTTCAGCTCATCAGCAACATGAGAAGAAACCGGATAATGTAGAAGTCATTGACGGTACAGGTAAATATTTGTTGCCGGGTTTTGTAGACACTCATGTGCATATGGCCATGGGGGAGGTGCAAGTATCGGTAGTTGATAACCAGCCCATCATTGGAATGAATTTAGCAGATGAACTACCCAAAATTACTGCAAGTTTACTCTTGAAACATGGTATAACCACAAGTAGAGACCCCGGCGGTCTTACCGAAGTGACTGTTCATGTAAAAGAAAATATTGCTTCTGGAAAAATACTGGGGCCCGAACTATTCGTAGCGGGTAGCATCATAGACACTACCCAGTTTACCAATTTGGTAGCCCAGGTAAAGTCAAAAAGTGATATGGTGGAGGAAGTAAGAAAACAGAAAGCGGCTGGAGTAGACTTTATCAAGTTCTACACCTCCTTACCGCCTGAGCTACTAGAAGCGGGTATCCAGGAAGCGCATAAGCTTAATCTGGAAACGATTGCACACCTGCATAATACCTCCTGGACTGAAGCATCCAATCTAGGCCTTGATAATATTGTTCATATTATCCCCGGAAGCGATATCTACATTCCGGATGAACACAAGGCGAGCTACCACCAAAATGTGCTTATGGGTAGCAAGGCATTTTATAAATGGTTTGAATATGTGGATCTTGAAAGTGAAAAGATCTCAGAGCTGCTCAACACTCTAAAGAAAAACAAAACTTCAGTTGATCCAACATTGGTTGTATTCCACGCAACTTTTTTCGGCAATATTTCAGCCTATAAAACTCATGAGCTACTCGGCGTACTTCCAGACAAAATGGTAGAGAACTGGCAGACAATCTTCAATTTTAATCTCGGGTGGACAGAACAAGACTTTGCAGAGGCACAGAAGGTCTGGCCCAAGGTACAGAAGTTTGTTAAAATGTTGCATGATCAGGGTATTTTACTCACCACCGGAACAGATAGTAATAATCCCTGGATTATCCCAGGTGAAAGCTTTCATCGGGAACTACAGTTATTAGCCGATTGTGGATTAACTCATGCTGAAATCTTAAAAATGGCTACGCTTAACGGAGCTAGACTCTTAAAAATTGAAGATCGTATCGGTACGATTGAGAAAGGGAAAGAAGCTGATTTAGTTCTGCTCAGCTCTAATCCATTGCTGGACATTCAGAATACCAAAGACATTGCTATGATTATTTCCAACGGAAGCAAAGTTGAGCTAAAGTAAAATATAAAGATCGCAGCTGTCCAATAATTGCATTTAGTAATACCTTCTTTTTAGTTGAAAACCGTTTTGGACAGCTGTGAGATGGCTTATCTTTTTCTATAGACCTTCCTCCTGATAATTTTTACTTTACCTTTTTCCTCCAGTGCTTTGATGCTTCGGATGACAGTCTCTACCCTTAGCCCTGTCATGTCGGCGATCTGCTGCCGGGTAAGTGGTACTTCGTAGTACTGCTCACCCTCATGTTCCTGCGATTCTTCATGTTTCAGGTAATCAATCAGCGTTAGGATGCGGTGCTCAGGAGGGTGGCTGGACATTTCCCGCATGATCATGGCTTTGTACTGTAGGCGTTTGCTGAGCGTACTGGTAATCATCCAGTGGATATCAAAATTCTCCTTCAGCAGTTGGATGAGGTTTTCTTTGGAAAGTTTCAGCAGCACCGAATCTTCCACGGCAACAGCATTGCTGGGGTAGTCAAAGTCAGAAAATAGGGGCGGTTCACCAAAGCTTTCACCCTCATGAAAAATACCCTGTGTAAACTCCTGTCCATCAGGGCTGAAATTGACCATTTTGACACTGCCCTGTACAATCTGCCAGTAATACAGCGCTCTTTCCCCTTCCATAAAGAGCATTTCATCTTTACTGAAACTGCTTTCTCTGGCTCCGTATTTCTTCAGTATTTCGGCTTCTATCATGCCCATGCTTCACCTTCTTTAAAAAATATTAAGTCTAAAACGGCTAAAGGTATCCCATAAAATTAAAAAAAATAAGCCTTATCAGCGCTATATGATTCAAATCATAAACACTACACTCCAGGCCCTCCTACTTTTGAAACAACAAAATAAGATTCGTTATGAAAACCCTCAACAATACACCTAAAGTACTAAAATTCACCGGAAACCTGGTACTGAGCCTGCTATTCAGCGCACTAATCTTTGGCTGTGGTAGCAATGCCGGAAACGAAAATGCATCCACTGCATCTGATAACACTGAACAGACACAGGAAAATACAGAAGAGCTGACTGAGGAATTGATCGACCCTATGGATAATAAGGGTGTCGGCCCGGTAGATCATGTGGACCTGGAGCCGTTAGATGAAGCGATGGCTGCTGAAGGCAAGGCTATCTTTGAAGAAAACTGTACTGCCTGCCACAAAATAGAAGAGCGCTATATCGGCCCAGCATTGAAAGAGCTTACTGCCCGTCGCTCTCCCGAATGGATCATGAATATGATCATGAACCCTAACGAAATGGTAGAGAAAGACCCCATTGCAAAAGCCCTGCTGGCAGAATATTTATCCCCAATGGCAAATCAAAATATTAGTCGCGAACAGGCTAGGAAAATACTGGAATACTTCCGTTCTGTAGATGAAGTGAAATAAAACAATAACCATCAAATCAGTAAACGTCATGATATCTTTTATAAAAAAATACGCAAATTATAAAAAAATACGCAAAAATAATCCTGAGTGCAGCTTTTACCTTTGCCTGTACTCCTCAGGGCCCAAACAACGATTCCGGAGGCGTCATGAGCGTCACCAACGCAGCCTCCAAAGTGTATGTAGCCCCCGGCAACCATGATGAGTTTTATGCTTTTATGTCTGGTGGTTTTAGCGGACAGATCAGTGTGTATGGCTTACCCTCCGGCAGGTTGTTTCGAGTAATTCCCGTTTTTTCTCAAGACCCTGAAAAGGGCTACGGCTATAATGAAGAAACCAAGCCCATGCTACAGACCTCTTATGGTTTTGTGCCCTGGGATGATGCCCACCACCCTGAACTCTCCCAGACTGATGGAGTGCCTGACGGCCGCTGGATTTTCATCAATGGTAATAATACGCCCCGCATTGCCCGGGTAGATCTGAGCACTTTTGAAACTGCTGAGATCATTGAGATTCCAAACTCCGGAGGTAACCACTCTTCTCCATTTATTACCGCCAATTCTGAATACGTGGTAGCTGGTACCCGCTTCAGCGTACCTATCCCTAATGAAGATGTGGCACTGGATGAGTATCAGGAGAAGTTTAAAGGGTCGCTGAGCTTTATCAGTGTGGATCAGGAAAGTGGTGACATGGATGTAGCTTTTCAAGTACTGGTGCCCGGCTACGATTATGACCTGGCACATGCCGGTAAAGGCAAATCACACGGATGGGTATTCTTTACCACTTACAATACTGAACAAGCTGCTACTTTGAAAGAGATCAATGCCTCACAAAATGACAAGGACTTCATCGCAGCAGTCAACTGGAAAAAAGCAGAGGAATACCTGGCACAGGGCAAAGCCAAAGAAATGCCAGCTTCTTACTATAACAATGAGTACAGCGATGAGACCCATTCTGCTACTGCCACCCAGAAGAACTCTGTGAAAGTGCTGATTCCGGAAGAATGTCCCGGACTGGTATACTTCCTGCCTACACCTAAGTCACCCCACGGAGTGGATGTTGATCCTACCGGAGAATATATCGTGGGTAACGGTAAATTGTCAGCAGATATGTCAGTACACTCCTTTAGCAAAATGGTGCAGGCCATTGAAAACGAAGACTTTGAAACCACCATTGATGGGATTCCCGTGCTCAAATACGAATCTGTGCTGGATGGCATTGTTAAGCAGGCCGGTCTTGGCCCTTTGCATACTGAGTTTGACGGCAAAGGCAATGCCTATACTTCTTTCTTCATCTCTTCTGAAGTGGTGAAATGGAAACTGGATAATAAAGAAGTGGTAGACCGTGTGCCCAGCTATTATTCTATCGGCCACCTGATGATTCCCGGTGGCGACTCACAAAAACCTTTTGGCAAGTACCTGGTCGCTTTGAACAAGATTACTAAAGACCGTTACCTACCTACCGGTCCGGAACTGGCACACTCTGCCCAGCTTTATGACATCTCCGGCGATAAAATGGAATTGCTATTGGACTTCCCGACCATCGGTGAGCCGCACTACGCACAGGCACTGCCTGCCGAGCTAGTGGCCCCAAGATCTGTCAAAACCTTTAAGCTGTCAGAGAATCATCACCCTCATGCTGCTAAAAAGGAAAATGAGGCCAGGGTGGAGAGAAACGGTAATGAAGTGCACGTGTACATGACCTCCATCCGCAGCCACTTTGCTCCTGACAATATTGAAGGTTTAGAAGTAGGTGATAAAGTGTATTTCCACCTGACCAACCTGGAACAGGATTGGGACGTACCTCACGGACTTAGCATCATGGGTGCCAATAATGCTGAGTTGCTGGTGATGCCCGGACAGACCGAAACGCTACTCTGGGAGCCCCAGAAAGCAGGTGTGTACCCTTTCTACTGTACAGACTTCTGCTCCGCACTACACCAGGAAATGCAGGGCTACGCCAGGGTTTCCCCTAAAGGAAGTAATGTGGCGCTGAACTGGAAAACCGGAAACAGATAATAAGAGCATTGGCTTCCCTAAATGGGAAGCCTGCTTTTCTGTTCATCGAAAAGCTAAAGCCATGAAAAATTTACCAAGAATATTGCTTTTGACCGGAGCTTTGGGCTTGCTCTTGCTATTTGCTTTTCCTTTATGGCAGATCACACTCTTTGCCCCTCAGTATCCCGATGGCATCACCATGTACATCTGGATCAACCAGATATCAGGCAACAGTGAATCAGTTTTGCAAAACATCAACATACTGAACCACTATATCGGCATGAAGTATATAGAGCCAGATTCTATTCCTGAACTGCAGTATTTCCCCAATATCGTAGTGACAATGACTGTACTGGGCGTTATACTTTTCTTTGTCAACAAAAGGCAGGGGTTTCTGGCATGGAGTATAATACTGATTATACTGGGCGTACTTGGAATCTACGACTTTTACCTTTGGGAATATGATTATGGTCATAACCTTGATCCTAATGCGCCCATCAAAATACCAGGTATGGTCTATCAACCGCCCCTGTTTGGACAAAAAATGCTTCTGAATTTTGACGCCTACTCATATCCTCATTGGGGAAGCATGTTTCTGGGATTGGCAATGGTGTTGGGCCTGGCAGCCAGTTGGCTGAAATGGAGAAATATCAAAAAAAATAAAGTTATCCAAAAAACCGCCCTTGCTGTGCTGGCACTTATAGTGTTTTTTTGCGGATGCTCCGCAGAGCCTCAACCTATCATCTATGGTGAGGATCATTGCCACTTCTGCCAGATGACCATCGTAGACCAGCGCTACGGTAGCGAGCTTGTTTCTACCAAAGGCAAGGTGTTTAAGTTTGACGCCATAGAATGTATGGTCAACTTTTACGAAACTGATCAGCTTGCACGTGAAGATATAGAATACTATCTCGTCACCGGTTTTATAGAACCGGGAGTATTGATCAATGCTCAGGAAGCGCACTATTTGAAGACTGACCAGATGCCCAGTCCTATGGGACTGAACATGACTGCCTTTCAGAATAAGGAAATCGCGCAGCAGTTTCAACAGGAAAAGGGAGGGGAACTCTACAGCTGGGAAGAACTTAACACACAGTTTGATACCTTCTGGCCCTTGGCTGATCCGCAAGTACAAACCAGAGAAGAAAGTGAGGAATAATCATGAAAGCTTTGCTGAATATATGGCTGCTCGCGTTTTTGAGTTTAGGTGTAGTACATGCACAAACCATCTATGTGGGTGCAGAGCATCGGCTTACATCTCTCACCGAAGCCATACAGTTTGCCAGTGCCGGTGATACGATAGTGGTAAAAAAAGGTATCTACCAAGAAGGGAATATCATCATTGACAAACCCCTGGTACTATTGGGTCAGGACTTTCCGGTGCTGGATGGAGAAAACCAGAACGAAATTTTAACTATCACCGCTGACTCTGTAACAGTAACTGGATTCAAAATTCAGAATGTAGGGATCAGCTATCTTAAAGATCAGGCGGGAATCAAGCTCAACAACAGCCGGGGAAGTACCATCCGTAGCAATCAACTCATGAATACCTTCTTCGGAATAATGCTGGAAGAATCTGTTCAATGTACTGTGTCAGACAACGAAATTATTGGCAATGCGGAAAATGAAGCTTCCTCCGGCAATGCCATCCACCTCTGGTACTGTGATAGTATCGCCATCAAAAATAATATCGTCAAAAACCATCGGGATGGAATTTATCTGGAATTTGTCAACTACAGTAGCATAGCCGAGAATGTAAGTGAAGGCAATCTGCGTTACGGCCTGCACTTTATGTTTTCTAACTACGACAACTACCTGCGTAATACCTTCCGCAACAATGGAGCGGGCGTAGCGGTCATGTTTTCTAAGCAAATCAACATGCAGCGCAACGTCTTTGAAAAAAACTGGGGAAGTGCCTCCTATGGCCTATTGCTCAAAGAAATTTTTGACAGCGAGATCACTTACAATGAATTTACCGAAAATACCAGCGGCATTTATGCTGAAGGGGCTAACCGTTGTCAGATTGCCCATAACAACTTCAGGAGAAACGGATGGGCACTGCGTATCTCCGGCAGTTGCGACAGCAATGTGTTTACAAAAAACAACTTTCTGTCCAATACTTTTGATCTGTCTACGAACAGTCAGCACAATTACAACACCTACGAAAGCAACTACTGGAGCGAATACAGCGGCTATGACCTGGACAAAGACGGTGTGGGGGATGTGCCCTACCATCCGGTCAAGCTGTTTTCTTATGTCATCAACCGGGTGCAGCCTTCTATCATTCTGTTGCGGAGTCTTTTCATAGACATCATCAATTTTGCTGAAAAAGTGGCTCCGGCTATTACCCCGCAAAACCTGGTAGATCCCGCACCTTTAATGAAACCAGTATCATGATTACGATCAAAAAATTATATAAATCCTTTGGACCCAATCAGGTGCTTAAAGGCGTAGACCTGGATATCAGTTCGGGAGGCATTTTTGCCATTCTCGGACCCAATGGCTCGGGCAAGACCACCCTCATCAAAAGCCTACTCGGCCTGGTACATCCTGACGAAGGGGAAATCTATCTTGATGGAAAAAAGATTCGGAAAGAGTGGCTGTATCGTCAAAAGATTGCTTACCTGCCCCAGATCGCCCGCTTCCCTGAAAACCTGAAAGTACAGGAACTCATAAGTATGGTAAAAGACATCCGGCAGCAACAAGCGGTCTATGAGGCCGAGATTATAGAAGCTTTTGAACTGGAAAGTTTTCTTGACAAAAAGTTGAGAAGCCTCTCCGGTGGCACCCGGCAAAAGGTCAATATCCTGCTCAGCCTGATGTTTGACAATCCCGTCATCATCCTGGATGAACCTACCGTAGGGCTTGATCCGGTGGCCATGATCCGGCTGAAAGAGATGATCTTGAGAGAAAGAGAGGCTGGCAAAACAATCATTCTCACTACCCACATCATGAGCCTGGTGGAAACGCTGGCCGATGAAATTGTCTTTCTGCTGGAAGGACATATCCACTTCAGAGGCAGCCTTCAGGAGTTGGTAAGGCAAAGCGGTGAGGTAGACCTTGAGCATGCCATCGCCCAAATGCTACTCAAAAAAAAAGAAAGCGTTTTAATGATGAATGATTGATGAATCCCTATAAAAAATCAAAATTCAGTACGAACACGATTAATCGTGTTTCTTCTCAGAACTACTGAATTTTTAATTTTCCAATTTTCAATTTGTAATTAAAATGTTAAAAATATTCAAATTCACCTTCTTTGATCTGATGCGGAGCCGCTGGAGCATCATTTATTTTCTGTTCTACCTGCTCTGTGCTGCCGGTCTGCTGTACTTCAGCAATGACTTATCCAAAGCCATCATCAGCCTGATGAATATCCTGATCGTGCTGAGTCCGCTGGTCAGTATCATGTTTGGCGTGATTTACTACTACAGCAGCCGGGAATTTGTGGAACTGTTGCTGGCCCAACCTATACGCCGCACTTCTATTTTTGGAGGACAGTATCTGGGACTGGCGCTTTCCCTTTCCCTGAGCTTGTTGCTGGGTATTGGCCTTCCATTTCTGTTGTATGGAATCTTCGTTTCTGCTCAGATATGGAATTTCTTCACACTGCTGCTCACAGGCATACTGCTGACCTTTATTTTTACCGCCATTGCCTTCTGGATTTCACTCAAAAATGAAAACAGAGTGAAAGGCTTCGGCCTGGCGCTGCTGGTCTGGTTGTTCATGGCGGTACTGTACGACGGAATATTTCTACTCTTACTCCTGGCCTTTGAGGATTATCCGGTAGAAAAATTTGCCATTGCCTTTACCCTTTTTAATCCGGTAGACCTTTCCCGTATCCTGATGATGCTCAAGCTGGATATCTCGGCACTATTGGGTTATACCGGAGCTGTGTTTAATAAATTCTTTGGCACTTCTCTGGGTATTGTGCTGGCTTTGCTTTGCTCTATGTTCTGGACACTGATTCCTCTGTGGGGAGCAAGTAAAACTGCCAACCGCAGAGATTTTTGAGGAATATGACTTAGATCATAATTGTTTAGGAAAGGCAGCATTAGTTTTGAAACGAAGGTTTTAATTAATAAGCCTGCAAGACAAAAATTAAGCAGCCATGAAAAATCCTTATTTTATTTTACCGCTGGTTGCTTTGGCGCTGCTGGTCGCCACGACAGCGGGTTGGCTAAGATTAGGCATTTCATTTCCGATCTCTGTGAATGCGGGAGAGCATGGCGCCATGATGGTAGGTAGCTTCCTGGGTACTTTGATCAGCCTGGAAAGAGCCGTGGTCATCAAAAAAAACTGGGCTTACCTGACCCCACTGCTTTCAGGTATCAGTACCTTTTTCTTTCTGACACATCTGAGCCTAGTAGCCTATGTGCTCTTAGCTGCTGCCAGCCTGGGTTATGCAATCATGCTATATTACCTCTACCAGCGTCATGAGGAAAGGCATATGCTGGTGATGATCGCCGGGGCTATTTGCTGGCTGATTGGCAATCTACTGTTAATTAAATCTCAACTGTACCCCTTGGCTGTAAGCTGGTGGATAGCCTTTTTGCTGCTTACCATCGCCGGAGAGCGCTTAGAACTCAGCCGCTTTTTGCCAGATTCTAAATTCAAAAGCAATAGCTTCCTGCTGGCAATCACTATTTTTCTGCTGGGGTTGGTATTTCCCTTTCATGGTATGGGCAGAATGGTTTTTGGAAGTGGATTGATCCTGATGGGAGTATGGCTGTATCGCTACGACATTGCGCGGATCAGCATCAGAAAAGAAGAGCTGACCAAATTTGTGGCAGCTTCTCTGCTCTGTGGCTACTTCTGGCTGATAGTTTGCGGAGCGCTCTGCCTGCTCAGCGATTTTTACTACGATGCCGTATTGCATAGCTTCTTTATCGGTTTCGTTTTTTCCATGATCTTCGCGCATGGACCTATCATCTTGCCGGGCGTACTGAAGCTTTCTGCTAAACCATACCACCCCATACTTTACCTCTGGCTCTTAGGATTACAACTCAGCCTGGCCTTGCGCATAACCGGCAGTATAGGAGGAATTTATGAGCTGCATCAATGGAGTGGCTTGTTCAATGGTCTTCTTATTTTCGCTTACCTCCTCAGCATAGGAACTATTGCTGTTCGTCAAAACTTAAAAACAAAGCGGCTACTCAGCTGCCAAAAAAGATATTGTCATGAAAGATATACAGGATAAAGCCGACATTCGCCTGCTGGTGGATGAGTTCTATAACAAAGTTAATCAGGATGAACTGCTGGCTCCTATTTTTAATGAGGTAGCACAGGTACATTGGGAAGTACACCTCCCCAAAATGTATGACTTCTGGGCCAAGCTGCTGCTGGGAGAAAATGCATACCAAGGCAGCCCTTTTGACAAACACCTGCCTCTGCCCATTGAAGGAGAGCATTTTGATCGCTGGCTGGGTCTGTTTATGCAGACGCTGGACGAGCATTTTGCCGGACGAAAAGCTGAGGAAGCCCGTCTGAAGGCACAAAGCATTGCTGATATTTTTCGCTTCAAGATGAAAACGCTTAAAACCACTTCTTAAGCCATGCCATTTACTCAGTCCATGCCAAAAGCAGGAGTAGTAACGAGCCAAAAGCTGTTTAAAAGATGGGCCTGGGTTTCTTTGCTTTTTCTCTTTATCGTAGCGGTACTGGGTGTGTTTCTGCGTTCTTTCTACCTCAGTCCTGTGCCGGGAGTTAATTATAAATTCTGGCTACACGGCCATTCCCATGTGGCTTTTCTGGGTTGGATTTTCAATGCCTTGTTTGTGGTGCTGGTAGCAGCTTATGTGAAAAGAGAACGCCTACTCCTTTTCAACCGTCTCTTCTGGGCTTTTCAGCTTACTGTATTAGGTATGCTGATCCTTTTTCCCATGCAGGGTTATGCCGCAGGTAGCATCATCGTCTCTACCCTGCATATCTTTTTGTCTTACTTTTTTGCCTGGAGATTCTTGAAGGATAGAAGAGAAGAAACGCAGCCCAATGGCAGACATCGCTTTTCATTTGTGATCGTACGCTTTGCCATCATTCTGATGCTTATTTCCTCTGTTGGGCCTTTTGCCCTGGGACCTATCATGGCTAATGGTTTATCGGCTACCCATTGGTATCATCTGGCGATTTATTTTTACCTGCATTTTCAGTACAATGGCTGGTTTCTCTTAGCCGTCATGGGATTGTTTTTTTACTGGCTGGAGAAAAATAATATAGGTTATTCTAAGAAGGATGGTCAGGTATTCTTCTGGCTCAATGCTTGGGCTGCTGTACCCGCTTATGCCTCTTCCGTCTTGTGGATCCAGCCTCCTCTCTGGCTTTATGTATTGGCTGGTTTGGCGGCATTTGCTCAGTTATTTAGTCTTTATTTTCTGTTTCGCATCCTGCGGGTAGTCCGTCCACAGTGGACAAAGAAATTAGGTAAAATGGTAGCCTCGCTTTGGCTATTGGTGCTGATAGCACTGGTTGTGAAAAATATCTTGCAGTTAGCCGAAGCCTTACCTTTTATTGCTGATCTGGCTTACCAGCAAAGAAACCTGGTGATTGCTTATCTGCATCTGAACTTCATTGGGATCACCACTTTCTTTTTGATGGGCTGGTTTGCGCTGGAAGGATGGCTAAGCTTATCCAGCCGCAGGCAGCAGTTGGGCATGTGGATATTTATCACAGGCTTTATCTTAAGTGAACTGGCGCTGGTGCTACAGTCTCTACTCAATATTAATGGTCTGCCCGGATTCAGCTATTTTTTTGAACTGCTCTTTTATCTGAGTCTCATCATGCCTATTGGACTTGGCTTGCTGTACATTAGCCAGAAAAAGAGAGTTTTTTCTGAGTCAATGTGATTCAAATCATAAAACTCTGCTCTTCGTCTCCTTTATCTTTAACTCATTATTCATTCATAACCTTAAGATAATGAGTACGATAGACGTAAGAGAAATCGCCCCAAAAGATAAGCACAGATTCATTTTTGAATCTTTTGACAAGCTTTCCGAAGGTGAAAGCCTGATGCTTATCAACGATCATGATCCCAAACCGCTGTTTTATCAGTTTCAGGAAGAGCGACCTGGACAGTTACAGTGGAAAGTGCTGCAAGCCGGTCCGGAAGTGTGGCGAATTAAAATCAGTAAACAATCTTCTACAATAATCGTCGCTGATGTGGTTCAACAGTACCCTCAGGCTGTTACTGTGTTCAACAAACTGAAAATAGACTATTGCTGTGGTGGGAAAAGAAGTTTTGAGGATGCCTGCCGTAAAGCCGGTGTAGATCCCGAAGAGGTGCACAAAGCTATCCGGCAGGTCCGGACCGAAAAGCAAAATCTGAGGGTCGATAAATGGCCACTTTCCATGCTCTGCGACTTCATCGTCAATAACCACCATGAATACATCAGAAATCAGGGGCCGCAGATTCATCTATTGGCAGATAAGGTAAGCAAAGTGCATGGGAAGCAGCATCCTGAGCTGATTGACATTTATCATGACTTTATTGAGCTGCATGAGGAACTTCTACAGCATACCCGCAAGGAAGAAGAAAAGCTGTTTCCATTGATCAAAGCATTAGATCAACAAGATGTCAGCATATCTGAAACTGACCTGGCTGATCTGCTGAAAGAACTCAATGAGGAACATGAAGATGCCGGTGATGAGATAAAAAGAATTCGTAACCTTACCAATGACTACACCTTACCCGATGATGCCTGTCAGTCTTACAAAATGTTTTATCAGGAGCTGGCTGAATTTGAAGAAGACCTCTATGCCCACGTGCATTTGGAGAACAATATCCTCTTTCCTAAATTCATTGAGCAACTTCAGATGAATAAGCCTGATACGGCCAGTCTATACTGATAGACACTTTTTAATATTTTGACAACCTAATTTTTATCATTATGAAGTACAAAAAGTTATGGATCGGTTTTATCGTGGTAATGGTGGGATCTTTTGCCGTGCTGGGGTATTATGGGATAGAAATTTACAGACAGGCTCCTCCCATACCCAGACAGATTGTGACTGAAGAAGGAGAAACCATTTTCACTGAAGTGGACATCAAAAATGGTCAGAATGTTTGGCAGTCCATGGGAGGGCAGGAAGTAGGGAGTATCTGGGGGCATGGTGCCTATGTAGCTCCTGACTGGACTGCTGACTGGCTGCATAAAGAAGCGGTTTTTATGCTGAACCAAATGGCAAAGCAGGATTATAATTCTGCCTATGATGTTTTGGATGAAGAACAGCAAGCCGCACTGAGGGCACGCTTACAAAAGCAGTTGCGGCAAAATACCTATGATCCTCAATCAGGTACACTGACCATTACATCTTTGAGGGCTCAGGCTATAGAAGATAACAGCCATTTTTATGCGGGATTGTTTATGAATGATCCGGCACAGGAAGCACTAAGAGATGCTTATGCCATTCCGGCGAATTCTATCCAGGAAGAAAGTAGAATGCAGGAAATGAATGCTTTCTTCTTCTGGGCAACATGGGCCTGTGTGACCAACAGACCTGGAAGTGAAATAACTTATACGAATAACTGGCCTCCCGAACGATTGGTAGCCAATGAGCCGACCAGTGGTCTTATTCTCTGGACAGGGTTTAGCGTTATTTTATTGCTGGCTGGTATCGGCTTACTTGCTTATTATTATGCCTCTCACCATGAAGAGAGTCCTGACCCTTCAGAGCTGCCGGATAAAGATCCGCTGCTGGGGCTTCAGCCTACACCATCTATGCGAGCTACCCTTAAGTACTTCTGGGTAGTGATGGCACTGATAGTAGTACAGGTAATCCTGGGGGCAGTAACAGCACATTATGGCGTTGAAGGAACAGCATTTTATGGCTTTCCCCTGGCAGAATATTTACCATACTCGGTTACCCGCACCTGGCATATTCAACTGGCGATCTTCTGGATTGCTACTTCCTGGCTGGCCACTGGCTTATTCATTGCGCCAGCGGTGTCGGGAAAAGAGCCAAAATACCAGGCATTGGGAGTTAATATTTTATTTGGTGCCTTGCTTGTCATTGTGTTGGGTTCCCTGGCTGGGCAGTGGTATGGTGTGATGCAAAAACTTGGGTATGAAGCTAATTTCTGGTTTGGACATCAAGGTTATGAATACGTGGACCTGGGTAGGTTCTGGCAAATCTTTCTTTTTGCTGGTCTTTTCATCTGGTTGTTCCTAATGGGCAGAGCCATATGGCCCGCTTTCAAAACACAGAAAGACAGCCGGCATATGCTGGCGATGTTCCTGATATCATCCATTGCCATTGCTGTTTTCTATGGAGCCGGATTGATGTGGGGACGACAAACCAATCTGGCGGTGGCTGAGTACTGGCGCTGGTGGGTAGTACACCTGTGGGTGGAAGGCTTCTTTGAAGTGTTCGCTACTGTTGTCATCTCTTTCCTGTTCGTAAGAATGGGGTTAATCAAAGCGAATATTGCCACGGCTACAGTGTTATTTTCCACCATTATTTTCTTGTCAGGAGGAATCATAGGTACTTTTCATCACTTGTATTTTTCTGGAACACCTACCGCGGTGCTGGCGCTGGGAGCAACCTTCAGTGCTTTGGAAGTAGTTCCTTTGGTACTGATTGGTTTTGAGGCTTATCATAACCTTTCTCTGAGCCGTTCTACCGACTGGATCAAAGCCTATAAGTGGCCGATCTACTGCTTTGTAGCGGTAGCTTTCTGGAACCTGGTAGGAGCGGGTATCTTTGGATTTCTGATCAACCCACCCATTGCGCTTTACTATATGCAGGGGCTCAATACGACTCCGGTCCATGGCCATACCGCTTTGTTTGGGGTGTATGGGATCTTAGGAATTGGACTGATGCTTTTTGTCCTCAAGGGTCTGGCTGCTCGTAACGTATGGAAAGATGGCGTGATTCGTTTTGCCTTCTGGTCTATCAATATTGGTTTGGCTTTGATGGTGCTGATCAGTGTGTTACCTATTGGACTGGCACAAACCTGGGTAAGTGTGGAAGTAGGTTTGTGGTATGCCCGTTCTGCTGAGTTTTTGCAACAGCCCGGCATGGATACCCTCCGTTGGCTGCGCGTGATTGGCGATACTATTTTTGCCGTAGGAGTGCTTGCCCTGGGCTGGTTTGTAATCGGACTAAAAACCGGCTGGTCTTTGAAGGATGAGATTGACCTTTCGGATAAGCATTATCCCAAAGTTAAAGAAGAAAAAGAAGTAACAGTTTAACGTTTTGTAAAGCAGAAATCCGCTTACCAAACAGGTAAGCGGATTTTTATTCTTCATTTGTATTCGTTGGAATAATATTTACAAACATTGCAAAGTGCTCTCAATGTCATGAATTAGATCATCAGTATTTTCTATACCTACTGAAAGTCTTAATAGTTCCTCACTAATTCCTAGTAAATCTCTTTGAGTATTAGTTATTGCCGCATGAGAAGTTTGTGCTGGCACACAAATCAGACTTTCTACGCCACCCAAACTTAGCGCAGGCTGAATGATATTTAGGTTTTTTAAGAATTGATCTAAGTATGCGGATTCATATAATTCAAACGATATCATACCACCGAAGGCTGACATCTGCCTTTTTGCAAGCTGGTAGGAAGGGTGAGAGCTGAGACCCGGATAATACACCTTTTTTATCTTGGGGTGCTTTTCCAGATATAAAGCAATCCGCATAGCAGAGCTGTTCTGTTGCTGGACTCTCAAAGCTAAGGTTTTAATATTCTTTTCAGCCTGATAGCAGAGAGCAGGAGACAGAGCCCCACCATAAAGTTTAGCGGTAGACAGAATGGATTCTTTATAAAAAGCATTGTTTGTTACAGTAGCACCAAATAAAAGATCATTATGACCACTCAAATATTTAGTGCCACTGTGTACTACGATGTCAATGCCAAATGAGAGTGGCTTTTGATTGATGGGCGTAGCGAATGTATTATCAATGATGGTAATTAGTTCATGCTTTTTTGACCAAAGGGCAATCTCCTGAAGGTCAATGATATTTAATAATGGATTAGAGGGTGATTCAAAAAAGACGACTCTCGTATTTTTTTGTCTTTTAGACTCAAAACTGAGTAATGTATTTTCCGCAAAATCACAAGAGATACCTCTCTGAATCAGCTCATCAGTGGCAAATTGTGAAGTGCCTCCATAGAGGTCACGAGAAAAAATAATATGGTCACCTTCTTTCACAAGAGAAAGTATGGTACTGCTAATGGCAGCCATCCCGGAATTAAAAGCAATACCATAATTTCCTCTTTCCAATCCCGCAATAACTTCTCCCAATCTAATTTGATTAAAGGTAGAAAGAAAGCCCGGGTATAAACGTTCTTCAGCGCCCGTATAGGAGTATGCTGTAGAAGTGTAAATAGGAGAAGTGATTGATGGCTCCTTACGCTTGTTACTTGAGACAGGATGCACACATAAAGTGCTTTCAGCTATCATAAATTACGGTTTTTATTTTCTACTATGAGAGGCTCTACTATACCTTTACGAAGCACAAAGTCACCGAAATGCTCCGCATCTTCTCTTTGCTCAGCATACTGTTTGATGATGGGCTCTAAGGCTTCCAGAATCGTTTTCTCATCTGCCATCTCCTTGTACAAAGTATTGAGTCGGTCGCCATTATGACTGGCTCCCAGGTATAGATTGTAATGTCCCGGTGCTCTGCCTACAAAGCCTATCTCACCCAGGTAGGAGCGGGCGCAGCCGTTAGGACAACCTGTCATTCTTATATTGATGGCATCTTTTTCCAGACCATACTTTTCCATGATCTGGTCCAGTTTATCCACCAGAGAAGGTAAATAACGTTCTGATTCGGCAAATGCCAACCCGCAGGTATTCAGTGCCA
This sequence comes from Catalinimonas locisalis, assembly GCF_038039535.1. Classification (NCBI taxonomy): domain Bacteria; kingdom Pseudomonadati; phylum Bacteroidota; class Cytophagia; order Cytophagales; family Catalimonadaceae; genus Catalinimonas; species Catalinimonas locisalis. The sequence goes on from NZ_JBBPHP010000032.1 coordinate 50,065, forward strand.
CACAGGCCATGGAGTGGAGTCTTAAACCCGTAAGTTTAGGATGGTTGAGTACGCCATAGTCAGTCAGAATCTTTTCTATTTTTCTTTTATCCGCCTGGCTGACATTGCCAATAATCAAGTTCTGATTACCTGTCAGGCGGAAATCACCTCTATGGATTTTAGCGATTTCTCTTAAAGCAGTTTTGAGCTGATAGTTTTTCTCATCACGTACCCTGCCGTGTTCTACAAAAAGTGTATAAAACCACTTTCCATTAGTACCTTTCAACCAGCCGTACGCATCGCCATTGGTGGTAAACTTAAAGGGCATGGCTTTTTCTAATTCCCAGCCCAGCCAGCTATTGAGTTTTTCTTTAAAGACTTCCAGCCCCATATTATCAATGGTGTATTTCAGGCGAGCGTTTTTTCTATCCACCCGATTGCCATAGTCACGTTGTAAACTAATGACTCCTTCAGCGACCTGAATTACCTTCTCTGGCCTGACAAATCCAATTACATCAGCAAGTCTGGGGTAGGTAGTATCGTCACCCAAAGTATTGCCCAATCCTCCGCCCACACATACATTATAGCCTGTCAGCTTTCCATCTTCTTCTATGGCTATAAACCCAAGATCATTGGCAAAGACATCTATATCATTTCGGGGAGGAATTGCCAGCGCGATTTTGAATTTTCTGGGTAGATAAGTTTCCTGGTATAGAGGCTCTTTGTCAGGAGTGTTCTCAACTTTCTCCCCATCCAGCGGGGTGCCGCCCAGCGGGGTTCCGCCCAGCCAGATCTCATAATAGGCTTTGGTTTTAGGTTTGAAATACTCGCTCAGCTTTTCTCCCTGTTCATACACCTCATCATGTACCTGAGAGTGATAAGGATTAGGATTACACATCACATTTCTGTTCACATCCCCGCAGGTAGCGATTGTAGTCATCAGCACCTCATTGATAGACCTGATGGTTGTCTTGAGGTTTCTTTTCAGAATTCCGTGAAACTGAAAGGACTGCCGGGTAGTGAGTTTAAGCGTATTATTGGCATATTTTTCGGCTAACTCATCCAGGATCAGCCACTGCTGAGGCTGGGTGATTCCTCCCGCTGCCCTCACCCTCACCATAAACTGGTAGAGGGGTTCCAGCTTTTGTCTTTTTCGTTCATGCTCAAGGTCCCGGTCATGTTGCTGATAAGAGCCATGAAACTTAATGAGCTTGATATCTTCAGGGGCCAGCGAACCAGTCAAAGGGTCTTTCAGACTATCCTGAATGGTACCTCTCAGGTAGTTACTGTTCTTCTTGATATGTTCTTCCTGTGAAAGATGGTCTTGTTCAGCCATATTTATAATATTTTCTAATGCTGTTAAAAAAAGTAGCGTTGTGGGTTAATAGACATCCGTCTGGTATCTACAGGACAGTTGCAGATATTTTACATATTCATCCGCCTGATCTGTGGTTTTATCCCCTTGCGTTCTTATGATGTCTTTCAATGTTTTTTCAACATCTTTAGCCATGCTGATGGCATCGCCACAGACATAAAAGTGAGCGCCACTTTCCAGCCAGTCGTATAATTCTCTGCCATTCTTCTGCATCTTGTGCTGCACATAGACTTTCTCCTGACTATCTCGCGAAAAGGCAACATCCGCTTTGGTGAGTATACCTTCTTTGAGATATTGCAGCCACTCTGTCTGGTAGAGAAAATCTGTCGTAAAGTTACGATCTCCAAAAAAGAGCCATGATTTACCGGGACTGCCACTTATTTCTCTTTGTTGCATAAACGCTCTGAACGGTGCCACCCCTGTACCCGGACCCACCATAATGATGGGCGTTTGCTCATCTTCCGGAAGCCGGAATTTGTTATTTTCCTCTACAAAAACTTTGAGCTTATCATCCTCAAAAGTAAGCCGGTCAGCCAGGTGGGATGAACAAAATCCTTCTTTGGCCCTTCCATGAGATTGATATCGGATGACAGAGACTAAAGCGTGTACTTCATCTTCGTAAGCTTGCTGACTGGAGGCTATTGAATACATCCGGGCTGTGTTTTTTCTGAGCACCGAGATTAATTCCTGAGCACTTAGCTTGGAGGGAGTTTCCTTCAAAAGGTCTATGATATCTCTTCCGTAAAGATATTCAGACACACGTGAAGGTTCTGCCAATGTGTTTTTGAGCTTGCTGCTTCCTGTCAGTTCAGCGTATTTGTTTAAAGAGAGAGCAGTTAAGGGAGTTAATTCATAGTCGTAAGTCAATGCGTTTTCCAGGCTGGATGTACCTTTGTAAGTCTCCACTTCTTCTGTGCCTGTGAATTGCAAAGATTCCAGAATACTGCTGACCAAACGTTCGGAATTGTGTGCGTAAATGCCCAGCGCGTCTCCCGCTTTGTAGGTAATTCCTGAACCTTCCAGGCCAATTTCCAGGTGAATGGTTTCTTTACTAGACCCTCGGCCATTCAGATTGATCTTTTCTAAAAGCGTAGCTTCAAAAGGGTTCTTCCGGTTGTATTGTGGTTTCTGCTGATGTCCATTACTGTTTTGTTGAAAGTTAACAAGTAGAGTAGGAGAGGCTGCCGTTTCACTTTTTTGCAGCGCCTTCAATACCGAATCTATCCAGGCAGAAGCATCATCTTCATAATAAATGTCACAATCTACTCTTTTACAAATTCGCGCTGCCCCGAGCTTTTCCAGCACACTGTCAAAATCTTTACCGGTCTGGCAAAACTGCGCGTAGCCGGTATCGCCCAATGCCAACACAGTATATTTAATATGGTCAAGCTTTGGTGCTCTTTTGCTATGGAGGAAACTGTACAGTTCTTCAGCCTGCACTGGAGGCTCGCCAATGCCCTGCGTGCTTACGATGATAGCAAGGTTCGTGACTTTTTTGAGGTCTTTACCCTTAAATTCTGCCATACTTTTTACGGTCACTTCCAGAGAAGTGGATTCGGCACACTTTTCCATGTGCAAAGCGAGCTTTTCAGAGTTGCCGGTCTGCGTGCCATAAAGTATCAATAAAGAAACTTGGTCTGAAGTAGATTTCTCTGCTAAAGGGTTTTGCTCTTTTTGTGGAGCCGTTTGCTGCACTAATGTGTTAGTAGTGCCAGCAAAATATCCGCTTAGCCATTGTATCTGCTCAGAAGATAAGTCTGAAAACGCACTGATAAGCTTGTCAAGCTGATCCGAGCTAAATGGCCCTCCCTTAATTCCGTCTTTCCAATCCATTGTTAATTGCCTTCTTACGAATTACGAATGAGTGATGAAATAAATTTACTTGGTTCTACAAAGAATTTAATAGAAGTCAAATTGGAAGGACAGAAGGTGACCGTGCAGTTGGGAGGACGAAGAAAGAAATCTATTGACTAACAGATAAATCACAAATTTTAACAATGATGATAACCTTTTCTTCAGTCTTCCCGCTCCGGTCTTCTGTCCAATCATGGCAACTCTCCATACGAATACAGCAGACCCATTTACTTATTAGGCTGAGGGGTAAGTCTCAAATAGGGTTTGATCTTTCTGTGTCCTTTGGGAAACCTGGCAGGAATATCCTCATTTTTAATGGCCGGAGCAATCACCACATCTTCTCCCTCTTTCCAGTCAGCAGGAGTAGCGACACTATAATCAGCAGTTAATTGCAAAGAGTCTATTACCCGCAGTATTTCATGGAAATTTCTTCCTGTAGAGGCCGGGTAGGTGATCGTTGCTTTAATTTTTTTGTCCGGCCCTATAAAGAATACTGACCTTACCGTAAGCGTAGCAGATGCGTTCTTATGAATCATACCGTACAATTCTGCCACATTTCTGTCGGAGTCAGCGATGATAGGAAAGTTAACGGTACAGTTTTGGGTTTCGTTGATGTCTTTCACCCATTCATTATGTGAATCAAGGTCGTCTACGCTCACTGCCAGCACTTTGGTATTTCTTTTCTCAAACTCACTTTTGAGTTGAGCGGTCCTTCCCAGCTCAGTAGTACAAACTGGCGTAAAATCAGCGGGATGTGAATACAGCACGCCCCAGCCCTGACCGAGCCAGTCATGGAAATTAATTTCTCCTTCAGTAGTTTGCGCGGTAAAATTAGGTGCTTCGTCACCAATTCGTAAACTCATTGTAAAAATATTTATGGTTAAAAAAGAAAATTTTCAGTTGGTTTCTTCATTATCATCAAATCTGATTTCCTCTCTCAGGAACTTGATGAAATAGTCAAAGTAAGCGGGAAAGTCCCGGTCTTCCATCCTTGCCAGGTACTGCTGGCGGAAGAAGCCATGTTTGTTGATCTTAATCGTTTTGATCTCCTGGTTTTTGTAGGGTTTGAGTGCCCAGTTGGCCATGACAATCACTCCCATATTGGCCTTCACCAGTTCAATAGAGGCTTCAGTGAGGGGCAGTATGATGAGGTCTTTGGGTTGTATCCCTTTGGGCGTAAGCAGGTTTCTGAATATAGAAACTGTTTCCAGTGGTAAGGAATGAATAATCAATTTGACATCCTCAAAATCTTCGGCTTCCACATAGTTTAACTCTGCCCAATGGTGCTGTGGTGATACGACAGCGAACATTTCATCGGAGAAAAGTTCTGTGTACTCTACTTTGTCTTTTGATTCAGGGTTACTGGTAATGGCAAGGTCCAGCTCTCCTTCCATGAGTTTCTCAATAGGGCGGTGAGTAGCCTCAAATACAATTTGCACCTCCACATTAGGGAATTCATTTTTAAATTTTTTGAGTACAGGGGGTAGCCAATGATAACTGGTATAGCATTCCGTACTGATCCGGATCACTCCGGTTTCTCCCGAGATCAGTTTTTTGATCTCTGATTCTGTGGAATCAATTTCCTTCAGTACATGATTAGCAGTGTTGTACAGCTTTTTGCCAACTGGAGTAAGGATCAGTTTCTTATTACGACGATAGAAGATAGGTGTGCCCAGCTGTACTTCAGCTTCCTTCAACTGGTAGCTGAGCGCACTTTGCGACAGATGGAGCTTATCAATGGCACGCGTAATGCTCCCTTCCTCCACAATAGCTTTAATCAGACGTAAATACCTTATCTCCATTTCTTTTATTTTTTCAAAATTATAAGCAGATCAGTTGTCAGCCTAATTTTATTGATGAAAAGCTTTCATACTTATCATCAGGTTTTTTGATACCTACAATAATTTTTGCTCTAGCCGCAAACTAACATAATAAAAGACTTTTTTGTCTCTTTTTGTAATTTATTATATTTTGGGAAAAAATTCTAACGTAAAATATATGGAGAATAGAAGTAGTAAGCATAAGAAGACAGTAGGAGAGAGAAATATGTTATGCATAATGGTACTTTCTGTTTGGGTGCTTTGCTTACCAGCTTGTAGTGAAAGAGAAGAAAACCACCAGCAAAAGAAGGTAAAAGAGAAAACAGCGCTCACCATTATCAGAAATGATGATTGTCTGAATTGTCATAATATAGAAGATAAATCTGTGGGACCTACCTATGTACAGATCTCGCAAAAGTACGAAGCTGATTTTAGCACCATCAGTCGCCTGGCCAACAAAATTATTGAAGGTGGGGGAGGTATCTGGGGAAGTGAACAGATGACCAAACATCCGTTTCTGGAGAAAAAAGATGCTAAAAAAATAGTGAGATGGATTTTTTCCCTGAATGATTCTACAGTTAATAAAAATCCTATGAGTCATCAGCCAACACTTAAGTTTTCTGAAATTCTTGCGGATAAAAATATGAAGTCAAATTTAGCACAAGGATTAGAATTAGATGTTTTTGCTCCCAATGATGGGAATACGTTTGATCTGGCCTATCTCAATTCAGAGAAGCTATCAGAAGTCGCGGTAGCATATTCAGGAAGGGCAAATATTATACATTTTACAGAGCAGTTATCTTTTCAGCCGGTTGAGGCAGGTGCTTTGGTTCGTGCTACCGGTAATATACACATTGAAGAAAAGGGTAAATATTTCTTTAAGCTGCTAAAGTCAGGTCAAGGCAGAGTTTTCATAGATGGGGACAAGATCATCAATGAAAATGATGATGATACTGAAGTTTTAAAAGAAATGCAATCTGGAACATATCCCATTGTTGTAGAATATGTGTTGAAAGAGGATCATAATGTGTGGTCATTACAATGGATTACCCCTGATGAAGAATACTATAGTGTCATTCCTAAAGAGGTGTTTTCTGTTGACGATAAATGAAAGTAGAAAAAATTTGTTCTTTAATTTGTCAGTACATTTTACAAACTCAAAAAAATATGTTTTCTAAAGCGTGTGAATATGGTATAAGAGCTGTCATCTATATTGTAGCCAAAAGCCAGGAAGGAAAAAAAGTTGGGATTCGTGATATCAGTCAGGAAATTGACGTTCCTGAGCATTTTACCGGCAAGATACTGCAAAACCTCAGTCGTATGGAACTGATCAGTTCTGTTAAAGGTCCCCACGGAGGTTTTTATATTGAAGAAGGGAAAAAAGATATCCGACTCATTGATATTGTAAGGGCAATTGATGGTAACAAGCTGTTTACCGGTTGTGGATTGGGCATTAAAGAATGCTCAGAACGGAGGCCTTGCCCCATTCATGATGAATTTAAACAAATCAGAGATTCCCTTAAAGAAATGTTGGAAAGAACTACTGTTCAGGAAGTAACCGAAGATTTAGAAAAAGGATTGGTGTTTTTGAAAAAATGACAATTTGAAAATGGATCAATATAGTATCACAATAATTGACGAAGATGAGCAGGTAAAAAAAATAAATTTTACTCCATTATCATACAGAAATCTTATGGAGTTGGTAGTGAATGAATTGTGGGAGGAATGGGGAGATTGTAGGGGAAGGGCAATGTGTGGAACTTGTCATGTAGAGGTTATTCACGGGAACTTAGGTGAGGTAGACTCATTTGAACAACACACTCTTAATGGCTTGCCTAATCAAACAGCACAAAGCAGATTAGCTTGCCAGATCATGCTGGATCGCTCCATAGATAAGATGACATTTAAGATTTTAAAAGATGATTAATAAATAGTATTGTAACCCGCTTTATACTCTTGATAAACAATAGATCATTATTCATAAATATCAATTTATAATTTTATTTGCCAAACCCCGGAAGGGCGGCCGATAATATTAGCTATTAGACTCCGTGCCGGACTTTTACGGTAAATCAACACCACGGTATTTATGCCAGGCTAATTAATCTATCCAAGAGTCAAACTGCTTTCACCACAGGAAAACCGGACCAAAATGTATTTGCCCAACAGTTATATCTTTAATTTGGAAGCTTACTCAAGTTTTGACTTAATTTCTCCAGATCCGAGGATACTTTTCTTATTAACTCCAATTGCTTTTGAATAAACTGCGCGTCAGAGTTATCACAATCTGTCTCCTCGGTTATATCAGGAAGCTCAAAATCTATATTAAATGGTTTTTGATCAATATGCTTGATCGCTTCTTGCAACAGAAATTTCGACTTTCTAATAAGCTTTAAATGTTCAGTGTTAATTACTTTTTTGACATGATTTTCTTCTAAACTAGAAGACAAAGCAGCCAGATATGATGATAAAATATGGTTGAGTACTACAAACTCATTGATATAGGGAGCTCTTTCCTGCTTATTTTTTGGTTCATGGAGCATCCTCTGAAAAGCCGAGCCCATATTCGCGGTTTGCATATATACATCTTGGCGAGCAAGCCTGTAATCTGTAATAGGAAATGATTTGTCGCTAGACCTGGCAATTATTTTTTGCAAATAGATAAGATTAGCTTTTAGAATATTAATCAGATTATTTTTGATCTGTGAGGACTCCCAGCTAGGAAGAACAAAGTAGCTAACTAAAAATGCGATAGCGGATCCAATAAGGGTATAAACAATCCTTTCTGAGGTTACTTCCAGATTACTCGTTTTATAAATGAAGCTGAATAAAATCAATATGAGCGCAGTCATGAATGTTACACTGAGTACATATCTAATTTTATTAAAACTAAAGGCTAAAATCATAAAAATGACGAGTAATATGAGTTTTGCTACTTCATTCTGAATCAGTAAAAGTATGATCGCGCCTGTAAACCCACCCGCAACTGTGCCCAAAACCCTTTCGTAATTTCGCTTTTTTGATATGCTAAAGTCAGGTTTCAGGATCACTAGAATGGTAATTAATATCCAATAACTATGCTGACCATAGGGTAGCCAAAGGGAAATTATGTACCCCAAAAAGCATCCAAATGTTAATCGGATTGAATGTCTGAAAGCAGTAGAGCGCAGTGAAATATTGTCTTTGAATATTTTTAAATCAAAATCCTGATGCGAAACAAATTTTGTTAAATCAGATTCCTCAGTTTTAGATAAAAAAGTAAGTTTCTCTGTCTGAAAGTAATTGTACATATCGCTCAACAAGCGTGTCATATTTCTTATATTAACCAGGGTTTTTTTCAGTATCCTCACAGAAATCCCTTCTGACTCCAGTGCAAGCAGCCTTTCTTTGATTATGTTCAGATGAGAATCAAAATTCACTAACGGCCTTGGTTTTTCATTGTTGATCAAAGCGTAGCCCAAATCATCAAACTCTTTAGCCATAGTAACGAGCAGGCTCCTGTAAGCTGGTAATATCTGATGTTCTATAAATCTTTGTCTGAGCAGGCTATAATCAATTTGTGAAGACATGGCCAGCTCAAATGCTTCAATAATATCTGTAAAGATCATGATTACCAAGCGGCCTGATCTCATGGTTTCCTTTACTTTCTTCCTCGTCCTGAATCCAATCTGCCTTACATTATCCTGTTGTTCATTGACTACGATTTGCTGAACTATTAACTTTTTATACAGCTCATTAACAGCAAATTTGTCATCATAAAATTCTGCTTTCAGCCGAATGTAGCGGGCTACTTCAAGTATACATTCTCCCAGATATTGTTGTGCCAGGCGGTAAGGCCTGATGCGACTCAAAGATAAACTGAGTAGCATGTACCAAATACCTCCACTTAGAATCAAGAAAGCATACCCAACAATATATCCGCTGTCAAAATGCATACTTGATATCATCATCAGTAAGGTGGCAGTACCCACAGCGGCGGCCCGTGATCCATACACCATCAGCATGGAAAACGCAAAACAGAAAAGAGGTATTTCAATCGCGATAAGCCAGGTATGTTGGTTGATCATGCCAGTTATTAAAGCTATAGTAAAAATAGAAATATTGGTAACTAACATACCATTTCTGCGATGCAACACTGGTCCTGGTTGATCCGAAATACTCACATAAAGTGCCCCAAGAGAGATGATCAGTCCATAAGTTAGTTCATCAAACCAAGCAAAAATCAACGAAGGCAATAATATTCCTAAAGTAATCTTTAAACCAGTGGCAAGATATTGACCAAAGAAAAAGCTTTTTAACTGCTGGGTATAATGATGCCGGTCATTACGATTAAAGAACGAATGAGCAAAAGCAATAGGATTATGTATTTTTAACTTGCTTACTTTTTGCATGATTGACTTGCCAAAACCTGTTAATACTCAGGTTTGCTTATCTTCTGTTTGTACCTGACATTGTGTTGGAGGTTTACTGGTTAAAAATTTGAAAAAGAGCCGGGTTATAATATCTCCCGGCTCAATGATTAAGGTTTATCGTCTTGTTTTTCTTTTATTCATTTTTTCTTCTACTTTTCTTAGAATCTTTTCTTGTCTTCTTTCTTTTAGATTTTTTGTAGATTCTTTTAAATTTTTACCTCTTTTAGCCATGATCATAAATTTTTAAAATTGCTAAATAACAGCCATTGGAATTAATAGCTGCTTTTAAATCTGAATAGAAAAAATGGAAGTTGTCCTGTAAGTTGAAATCTAGAAACTTTATTCTACGAGTATTACAGCTATCAGTATGATAGGTGATTGAGGATTGAGGATGGCGAATAAAATTAACAGGACACGAAATAAGCACACTCGTGAGTGCTTATCAGATTCGGAAAGATGATCTTGCTTTCTCGAGGGAGACAGTTAGCTTTAATCTTGAGTAAATTAAAAGCAACAATAGTTCTATATATCACTAATATACGCTCTATCATTATTTTAATCATTCAAAACCTAGGATATGAGGGTTTGCTTTAGTTACTAAGCTACCCCCTTTTTTAGTATTTACCTAATGTTTGTCAAATATTAGTTTTTTTGTTTTGGAATTTCGATTAATAATAATTGAAGGTTAATCTATCAATTCTTCCTAATCCAATTTGTGGCTAGTTTTTCATAATACGCATATATAGTAAAAAGTAATTTGGCGAATGATTTATAAAGAAAAAGTAATAACCAGGACTCTCAGATAAACTATCCCAATCATTAAAAATATAGGAGACGGTGTTTTTCCTCTGTAATAATTTGCTATTTACCCTTTTTTTTAAGTTTGCTTTGCAAATCTTCACCTGTAGCTTCAGGCAGGCCTTCACTCACCAATTTTGTTTCTTCCGGTAAATTAGACTCAGGAGTACGTGATAATGGTACCGTTTGAGGGATAAAGTCATCTTTAGCGCCCGGCTTACTATAATCGTAAGCCCATCTGTATACTTTAGGGATTTCTCCGGGCCAGTTCCCATGCCCCGGAAAGCGGGGAGTAGTCCATTCTAATGTATTAGACCTCCAGGGGTTTGCAGGTGCAAGACGTCCACGGTACATGCTGTAAAAGAAATTGAAAAGAAAAATGATCTGCGCTCCGAATGTAATAAAAGCAGCAATGCTAATAAAAGCATTAAGGTCTACAAACGTTCCGAAGGCGTCAAATCCAGTAAAGGAATAATACCTCCTTGGAAAACCTGCCATACCAATGTAATGCATGGGAAAAAATACCAGATAAACACCAGCAAATGTCAGCCAGAAATGAATGTACCCTAAACCTCTATGCATCATTCTTCCAAACATTTTAGGAAACCAATGATATACACCAGTCAAAAAACCGAAAAAAGACGCACTGCCCATAACCAGATGAAAGTGGGCAACTATAAAATAGGTGTCATGAAGTTGTATATCTACCGCCGAATTAGCTATGAACAGCCCTGTCACTCCCCCGGAAATAAAAAATGAAACCATACCAATGGCAAACAGCATAGCTGGAGTGAAGTGAATATTACCACGCCAAAGTGTGGTTAGCCAATTGAAAACTTTTACAGAAGATGGAACAGCAATGATGAATGATGCCAGCATAAATATTGACCCTAAAAAAGGGTTCATACCCGACACAAACATATGATGAGCCCAGACTGTAATTGATAAAAAAGTAATGACAAACATGGTACCCACCATAGCCAGATAACCAAATATTGGCTTTCTCGCGTTAGTTGCAATCACCTCAGAAACTATCCCAAAAGCAGGTAGTATGGCGATGTATACCTCCGGATGACCCAAAAACCAGAATAAATGTTGGTATAGAATCGGGCTGCCTCCTACATTGGGGAGAGCTTCACCCGCAATGTAGATATCTGACAGATAAAAGCTGGTGCCAAAACTTCTGTCAAAAATTAGCAGTAATGACGCGGCAAATAATACCGGAAAAGTCAATAATCCCAGAATTGCTGTTAGGAATAATGCCCAGACTGTCAGTGGAAGCTTTCTGAAAGACATTCCTGCCGTTCTAAGGTTGATCACAGTAGTGATGTAATTAATTCCTCCCATGAGGGTTGACGCTATAAAAAAGACCATGCTAATAAGCCAGAGGGTCATACCCAGGCCGGAGCCGGAGATAGCCTGGGGTAATGCGCTGAGGGGAGGGTATACTGTCCATCCCCCTCCTGCCGGACCTGTTTCTATAAACAGAGAATAGAACATGATTACACCGGCGGTAAAGAATAACCAGTAAGAGAGCATATTCATGAATCCTGATGCCATATCCCGAGCCCCAATTTGCAGAGGTATCAAAAAGTTACTAAAAGTACCACTTAACCCTGCTGTTAATACAAAAAAGACCATGATGGTGCCGTGCATGGTCACCAGGGCCAGATAAAATTCAGGGTCTATTTTACCATTTTGTATCCAGTCGCCGAGTAAAGGCTTTAGCCAATCCATATTGGCTTCGGGAAAACCTAGTTGGAGACGGAAGAGTAAGGATAAAAGCCCTCCGATGACTGCCCACATAATGCCGGTAACCAAATACTGTTTGGCAATCATCTTATGATCGGTACTAAAAATATATTTGGTGATAAAACTATCTTCATGATGTTCGTCTGACACCACTGAGTGCTCTTCAGGTTTCTGATTAATATTTTGTACAGACATAACTAAAAATATATGTTTTCTAACAATGACGCAGTACTGCCCGGAGCAGGCTCCTCATCTACTTTCGCTTTCTTTTTTGCCAGTTCTTTTAGCTCATCAGGCACCTTTGAGAGGTAATCGGGATTCTTAGAAAGCCAGCTTTCCTGATTTTTGTACCATTCATTAAAGTCTTCTTCTTCCTCTACCATCACAATAAAGCGCATGGCGAAATGTCCGCGCCCACATACTTCTGCACAGGCCATTTCAAAATTAAAATCCGGATTGCCCAGTTTTTGCCTCATCTCCCGGGTAGTGTATTTTGCTACGAAATGAAACCTGGTCATCATGCCGGGCACTGCATCCATTTTCAAACGGAAGTGAGGAATATATACGCTGTGAATTACATCTTTAGCCCTGATTTTCAGTAGTACCGGTTTGCCTTTCGGAATGTGCAATTGAGGAGCGGTAAAATCGTCAAAACTCGCACGGTCAGTGAAGTCCAGGCCAAGGTTATTGACCGCGTCTATTAATTTATAATCGTGCTCTCCTAATGTCCCATCTTCTCCCGGATACCTTATGCTCCAGTTGAATTGCTGACCCACTATTTCAATGACTACAGCATCGTCAGGAGCTTTTGAAGTTATCTTATTCCAGGAACTTAAGCCTACGATAAACATGACAATAAATGTTATGGTAGGAATGACTGTCCAGGTAATTTCAAGCTTGTTATTATAAGGATAGAAAAATGCTTCTCTTCCGGGCTTATACTGGTATTTGTAAGAAAAGTAGAACAACAAAGTCTGAGTGATTACGAAGACGACACCAGTAACATACATGGTAATCCAAAACAGGTCATCAATCCAATCTCCGTGCACAGAGGCAGACTCTGGCAAGAAATATTCAGAAGCCCTGTTAGAATACCAGAAGATAAGAGCCATACCTCCTACCAAAAAGACAATCATCATTACAGCATTGATTTGATTGCTATTATAGGTATGCTTTTGTTCCTTATTCTTTACTAGTGAAATAATTGTAAATGCGCGAAAGACGAGGTAAATAATGATAAGAAGCAACCCAAAACTAACAGCTATTAAAAGCTTTTCCATCTTAAAAATCGGTTAGTAGATAAAAAAAATATTATGTATAAACGATTTACTTTCTCCCTGAAGAAGAATATAACTTGCCATATGTGACTTATATCATAGAAATCCTAATTCAAGTTTTCCCGCTTCTGAAATCATCTCAAAAGTATAAGGAGGGTCAAAAGTAAGCTCTACATTCACCGACTCTACTTCTTCCAAATCATTAATAGCCCTTTCCACCGTTTGCATAATCGCCGCCCCGGACGGGCATGCCGGATTGGTAAGTGTCATCAAGACGGATACTTTTTTTATAACAATTTCTACATGATAGATAAGACCTAGTTCCAGAACATCTAGTGGGATCTCCGGATCAAAAACTTTTTTTAACTGCCCAACTACTAATGATTCCAGTGCTTTGTCATCTGATAATACCTTTGCGTACGCCATGTGATCAATAGTTTGTACTCAAATAAATATGAATATAATAAAAAAAGTTAAAAAGGTCTTTATATATTTTATTTATTTAAACCTTACATATGATCAACCTTGCTTTTCTGCTTTTTGCTAGACGATTGGCAATATGTGCTTTACTTATCCATTCAATTTGATACTAACTTCAGCCCGATGATTGAAGCAATCAAAGTGGTAATAAAGAACAGTCTCCAAAAAGTAGCAGGTTCTTTGAATACCAGAATTCCGACGAGTACTGTTACTACGGGTCCAATTCCTGTCCACACAGCATAGGCAGTTCCTATGGGTAATGCTTGAGTCACTTTTACAAGCAAGTCCATGTTTATTCCTAAACATATCAAAAATCCAATGTGCCAGTATGTTGTTTCAGTTCCTGAGCTTTCCTATGCCTTGCCCAGACAAGCTGCAAAAGCCACTTCAAAAAATCCTGCTATGATTAATATAACCCAATTCATATTTTATTCTTATTCTGTTCAGCTTTTAGTTGAAGCTGATTGCCCAATTAAATATTATTTCCAGAATTCATCTTTAGTATTTTCCTGAAATTTTGTTTCAGAATGATGTTTATCAATGAGTTTCAATTGCTCATCTGAAGCTACTTTTTGAATTTCATTAAACAGAATACGTTCTTCAAAACGGATATGAGCTTCCAGTTCTTCTTCAATGCGGCTCAATGATTTCTCTACTTCTTCATCGTTTTCAAACAGCCTGATCAACCTTCGGTGTTCAGCTAGGGCTTTTTTTACCAACTCGTTTTCATTATCCAGAATTGGGAAAATGTATTTTTCTTCTATCTCAAAATGAGGCAGAATGTGGTTTTCGAAAAACCAGTCAGCATATTTTTTTATCCGGTCAAGCGCAATGTTTTTCCTCAAACCTGTCCTGATTTTCCAACATAGGAGCAGGCTATGGTGATGCTCCCGGCTTATGGGTTGTAGATTAATATTTCTTTTCATGGCATTATCGTTTCTTCAATAGGATCATTTCTCTTCTCCACAAATCGGGCAAGGAGCAGTATCCCCTTCTTTTAGCCTGATGCCATCAATATGCTGAACGACAAAATCCTGTATGAGCAAATAACTGTCTCTATGGTTGTTTACGTCTATTTGTTTGTCTTTATACAGTTTCCTGATTTTTTTATCGTACTCCTGATATCCCCAACATACAGGACATAATCCTTGCGGTGTTTTTCCGGCCGTTTCTTCTATAGGTTTTTTAAAGAAATCCATTAAGTTTTGAATAAGATTCATTGTGTGTTAAAATTTAACAGTTCATAAATGTCTGCTTAATCGCTCCACAATCTTGGAAGAAGCGGCATCTGAGTAGATCCCAAACGCATTAACCACAATACCTTTTGCTTGGTGCTTAGCCGATGAAATTGCATATACAACCATTTCATCCCCAGGATCTGTCATTCCTTCAAAACGATGAATTTCATCAATTTCAAACTCATCTGGCGCAAGTGTTAGCGAAGTCATTTTGCATATTAAGCAATCATTTTCTTTATAAAGAGAAAAGTCAATAGTATACCCTCTTTTTATGAGGTGGTTTACTGCTTCGCTTACTGTTTCATAAGTATTCATATTAAATACTGTTATTTAAAAAATTTAACAACACTACCGCATGGTTTATTTTAGGGTCTTTGGCGGCATAGAGTAAAGTCACCTTTTGACTTTCTGCGACAGCAAGTATTTTTTGTAAAGGCTCTTTTTTGTCTGAGAGCTCTGCTTTGTATTTCGCTGAAAACTCATCAAATTTTTCAGATTCATGGTCAAACCACTTTCTTAATGAAATAGAAGGTGCTATCTCTTTGATCCATTCATCAAGTTTAGCGTCCTCCTTTTTTATTCCTCTTGGCCACATACGGTCAATTAGAACCCGGTAACCATCATTCTTGGAATACGCTTCATATATTCTCTTAATTGTTAAATTACAATTGACTGTATCCATAATAAATTAAGTTCCTATTGCTCCAATTAATAGCAAACACTCATTACCCGTATTATTGATAATGGCATGTTTGGTGTTAACAGGAAAAATGAAAAAATCTCCGGGCTCGCTCATGTAGTGCTTGTTTTCAATCACAATGATTGGGTTTCCTTCAATGATATAAGCATATTCTGTTTTGTTAGGATGATGATGTTCTGGATATGAGGCTATAGGGTCAATCCTGACTATTTTAACGCTTCCTTTTTCCTGAGCAATTAGCTCTTTTCCATAAAACCCTTTTATTTTACTTTTAGTCCAATCAAGTTGCTCCTGTTTAATTTTATGTGTCATGCTTGTCTTTTTTTGGTACAGTTTAATGATCTAACTTTTTTTCTAAGGTAAGAGCCTTGGGAAATAAAATATTGTTCTCCAAATGAATGTGTAGATGTAAATCCTCTTCAAACTCATTTAATAATTCGTAAGTCAAAATGTAAGTATTACAGGCGTCAGCAGGGGGGCTATAATGGTCTGCCAGTAAACTGATCTTACGAAAACGCTCACCTTCAGTATCATGTTCATGCAACATCATACTAATGGGATTCTGTACTGTTTTGAAGAGAGGACTGCTCACCTGACCCTGGGTAACCATCTTTTTGATAAATGGGAAAAGAATGAATTCTTCCTTTTTCATATGCTTGGTTAACTCACCCGCTCCTTCCGTAAATTCTTTTTGTATCTCATAGAGTTCTGGGTGCTGCTTTCCGTGCACTTCGCATATCTTTTCTAGCAAAGGCTTAATTTTTTCTAATGCCTCTTCTACATATTTATGATGTTTATGCTGTATATGATCAACCAGTTGATCCAACGGCCAGTGTCTAAATTCGGGAGCGGTACTGTCTCCTTGTTTTTGAATAGCCGCTAATTCATTCAATACTTTTTCAAAATCAATTGACTGGCCCTGACATGCTTCTTCAATAGTACGACTGCCACGGCAACAAAAATCAATATCATACTTTTGAAAAACAGCGGCTGTACGATAATCTCCTGCTACTATTTCACCTATCGTAAGATTTGTTAATTTCTTCATAACTCTTTTTTTATTATGTGCATTCTATTGCTAACTCTAACAGCACTGTCTTATTTGATTGAGTATTTGCCCCAATTTTTAATCTCTTCTTCAGACCATAACAAAGGGAAAAACCTGCGCTGTTGATATTTAGGGTGTAGATATTTTCTCCAATTACTACCTCCAGTAGCTACCTTTTCTTCCCCTTTAGCATTAAGGTAATATTCGGCAGTATTTAAATGTACGAGTGGCCATTTAACATTGAATAAATAGTCAAAACGCCGTAATGCTTGATTTAATATTGGGGGTAATGAGCTTCCAATGTCCATTATTTTGTCTTCAAGTGTATGACCTTGAAGCTGTTCTGCTAACTCAATAAGCTGATCAATGTATTTGTCTTCAAACATGCTCAAGGTATCCGTTTTCTCTCCGGTTTCAGGCTTAACTCCTGCACTTTTCCAGTAGATATGTTCAAAAAGTTTTTGAATAGCTGCACTACTCGAGATTAACTTTTTACCTTCCTGGTCAAGAAGGTTTTCAAGTCGGGTACTCCTTAACTCTATTAGCCGGAACTGTACGCTTTGAAAACCACTTGCCGGTATCAATGATTTTCTGAATTGATTGTAGTCATCATAATTCAAACCATAGCGCATGATATCAAAAGAGTTGATCAGTAGTTCCAGGTAGCGATTCAGACGATCAATTTTCTCAGAAAGTGCATTTGCATTAACAGATTGTTGTCCTGAAATTTGCTCAACCTCATGCAATATCATCTTCATGACAATTTCCGTAAGTTGATGATAAAGAATAAAAGTTACTTCATCTTTAAATTCTGTTTTGGGTTTTTGTAATGACAGCAATGTATCCACCTTCACGTAGTCCCAGTAAGTAACATTTTTTGTGTTGGATAAACCCTCTGGAGGATTGAGATTATCATCTGATTTCTGGTGATTACTATGTATGTCTTTTCTAATTTCGCGTACAATCTCTTTGAGCATTATCTGAATATTTTGATGCCGAATATGAATAGGCTACCTACCTTGAAAACCTCAGCAACGATATAGTAAATATGTAGATTTGAAGGTGATACTGGTAATCCCTGGATGCGCATCTCTGCTCTAATATCCAGGGATGGAAGCAACCAGAAAGTTTGTAATAACAATAAAATGATAGGGATTAATAAAAATGTAAAACTCACCTGAAGTGTACCACCTGTAGATAATAGGCTAGTTATGATTGTAAAAGCAAGTACCCATTCAACCTTATTCAATACATTAAAAACCAAGCGGCCGATACCCAGGCCGATTGGCAAGCTAACCCCGGGAGCTTTGAACTTAAGCCAGGCTTCCATAAAACTGATGGCACAAACAAAACCTATCCAGAGAAAAACTGAAGCGAATGTAATCGGAGATCTTATTGCTGTATTCATAGTATTGGCTTTTTTGAGTTGTCTTTGTAATATTCAATTTTATACAGAAACATCTCAGCCATTTTACTGGCCCGCCATTTAGCCTCATCTGCTTTTTCTCCTTTAAAATGCTCATCAACAGTTTTATTAAAAAGAGTGAGCCACTGCTTAAAGTGTGATTTATCAACCTCCAGACGGGCATGGGGTACAAAGGGGCTACCATAATAGGTATGCTCAGCCAGCAGGACAGTCTGCCAAAACTTATACATTTTTTCCAGGTGTTCGGGCCAACGGTCACCAATACGCTCATTAAAAATTGGTGCGAGTAGCATATCGTCACGGACTTTAGCATAAAAACTATCTACCAGTAGTTTTATGTCCGTCAGTTGTGATATTGAATTTCTTACGCTCATCAGAAAAATGATTTATAAAAATCAGGAGTCCAATACATAATGAAGTAAAATATTGCAAAACCAATAAACCCAATTACGATAGCCCATACCCAGGCAGGAATACCCTTAGGCGTTTCAGAACCGGTTACCACGAACTGGTCTCTGCGTTCGCTACCATAGGCATTGACCGTGATCGAGACTTTTTCGTCAACTACCTCGTTGGGCCGTAGGCCTACCACTGCTATCTCCGGGCCATTGCGTACCTCAAAGGGTATGACCTTTATCCCTTCCACATTATTGGATGATTTGGCGATAATTTTCAAGTGATGTTTTCCATCCGGGATTTTTGTCGTATCCAGCATAAACTTCACAGGAGGTTTAAATTCCGCGAAGGGAACATCCTCATCATCCAGGAATATCTTAATGATACGATTGTCTTCAAGGGTTTCAGTAAGTTTCATCTACTACAATATTTTTGATGTGTCCGGGATCTTTTTCTCCGGGCCTGATAAGAAATTTAAGACTATAAAAAAGCGTAAATGAGACGATGACGATACCTGCGGTTATGATAATGTAGTCCAAATCACCTTGTGGTCCGGTACCATGTGTAATATTCCGCAATGGTTCAGGTTGGTTTTGCTTACAAACCTCACAGGCAAAAGCTTCATTTATAGATAGGGTAAGTATCCATAATACAAAAAGAGTTAACTTTTTCATTTGTTATTCTTTTTATTTTCTCCAATAATTATTCGCTGCAGCAATGGTCTGAAACTCTATGGCTATTACCTGGGCAGAAGCGATAAGCTGAGCGGTATCTTCAGCATAGACGGGCCTGAGTTTTTTCCTGGTTTCAGCATCTGTTTGTATAGCGGCCACAGACTTTCTGGCAAGCTTTATCGCTAACTCACGGCCTTCTATAGGTGTAGAGGTAATTAAACTCGGCAAATAATTTTCAGCATTTTCCATTGTAATTAAGGGGTTTGGTTCATGACTAATTCACGGATTTTTTTCACATCGTCGGCAGTAAGCGCAGGTGCGTCATTACCCCAACTGGAACGTTCATGGTTAGCGATGGCGGCGACTTCTTCATCGCTTAGCTGATCAGCAAAGCCTGGCATTTGCGCGTACTCAGGCCTTGCGTCATAGCCTTGCAGTATGATGCGTACCAACAACTCAGGATCTTCTTCATTTACCACGGAACTACCTGCCAAAGGAGGAAAAGCGCCAGCCAGGCCCGTACCCTCAGCCTGATGGCAAGCCGCACAGGTAGACATGTATAGCGATTGCCCATCGGGTAATGTACTAGCCTGTCCTCCATCACTTGTGCTTCCAACATCTTTTAGTTTTTTGCGGGTAGAAGGGATAAAATCAACTTCCTGTTCAGATGTTAGTGGCGCTTGTTTCAGTGATTGTAGGTAAGCGACCAGGTCCAAAGCCATTCGTGTAGGCACGATTTTTACTCCTTTTTTTGAGAACTCTTCAGGGATCGCCAAAACCTGATCATCATTGCTAACCTCTGTTTTTTCTTCAAATAACCAGGGGTAAGATGGCATGATGGATTCTTTGACTACAATGCGAGGATTATATAAGTGCAATAAATGCCAGTCCTTGCTGGGCTGCCTTTTCCCTATGTTGGTAAGGTCCGGGCCGGTCCTTTCACTTCCTAATACTGAAGGTGACTGACGCCACAGACTCATGCGCTGCTTACTGTAGTAATAATCCGAAGGAATAGAAGGCCTGTCACCCCAACTTTCATCCATCTCAATACTCCTTACCTGTTGGGTATGACAAGCTACACAACCTTCGTTAACAAAGATGTGAAGTCCTTTGGTTTCAGCTTCCGACATAGGTTCCATCGTAGGCAACGGCTGCGTATTTTCTTGTGACTGATAAGCAGGCAATACAGCTACACCCATACTTAAGGTTAGAAATCCCAAAAAAGATACTAATACTAAACTTCTATGATCTTTATGAAAATTAAACATATGCTTTAGTTTCAGCTTGATTCGCTTCTTTTTTTGTTGTTACTATGGGTTTTATACCCTTTCCTTTGCTAACCATATAGTAGAAATTGTAGGCAAACAGAAGGTGGGAGATGAACATGAGTGTTCCACCTATTGCTCTCCATACCCAATACTGTCTCATCATAATGACTGACTCTATAAAGGGTGCGTTTTCTACCCAACTCAATCCTTTGAGTGTGCCACCAGCCATCAGTGAGATCATGTAAGCAAGCAAGCCAATAAGCGCAAGCCAAAAATGCGCTCCTACCAATAGTTGGGGCGGTTCTTTCGCGGTTAGTCTTGGTAATATGGCGTATATACATGCCCACAGAATAAATGCGATAATTCCATACATGGTCATGTGGGAATGCGCTACATTAAAATCAGTAAAATGCCAGATGTAGTTGGTAAAGCGAAATGCTTGGAAACTACCCTGTGCTGACCCTACAAAATAGAAGATCACGCCTATCAGAAAGAAAGGGAGTACATAGCTTTTAGATATGTGATTCCAGCTTCCTCTCATGGTCATCAGAAAGTTGGTAGTACCGGCAATGACCGGTATGAACATACCCGCGCTAAAAACAATGGCTATAGTCTGTAACCACCAGGGTAGGGGACTAAACACAAAATGGTGAGTTCCTATCATGGTATAAAACAGCATCTGTGTCCAGAATGCCAATACTCCTAATGAATAGGAATAAATAGGTTTATTAAGTGCGGAGGGAAGGTAATAATAAATAAGCCCGAGGGTAAAAGTCATAAACCACATGCCTACCCCCTGGTGCATATAGTATCCCTGGATTACGGTTTCTCCCAGCCCGTTTTGATAAACAGGCAAATATCCGATGATCACCAGTACAATTGTCCAGACCATCGCTCCTAGTATGTACCAGTTGGAAATGTAAATCTCTGATATCTTTCTGGTAGCTACCGTTTTGTAGAAGTTCCAGAAATTGATGACTAAACCAAGTGCAAAAAGTGACATGACCGGCCAGACATATTCCCTATATTCCCCACCTCCATTATTGATGCCTGCCATCAGGCAAATGTTTCCGATGACGACCGCAAGGTTTATGAATGCCAAAGCATACCAACCCACTGTGTGATTATATATTTTAACATTGGAGGTTCTTGACACTACAAAATACCCCAAACCAAACATGCTAAGGGAAGTCCATCCCCAGAACACTGTATTGGTGTGCACAGGACGTAATCTTCCGAATGAAAGCCATGACATGTTATCCAGTTCCGGCCAGATGAACTTCATCCCCAAGTACTGGCCTACTAATGTGCCAAATACCAGCCAAAAAACAGCTGATCCTAGATAATAGATGATCAGTTTTTTTAGTTGCGAAGGTGTGTCAATGGCCTCGGATGCTTGCTTCTTCTCATCTACAATAGGATTATCAGGTTTGTGAGTGACTTTATAGATTAAGCCCTTTTCGTCAGCTACCTTATCATTACTACCTAACTCGTCGCCTTTCAATTGATATTTCAGGGCTTTTTTTCTCTTTTCCAGTATGATATCTATTTCGTCCTGGTTAAGGTTAGCCAACTGATCTTGCATCTGGCTTTTTTCAAACTGCTGGTGTTTATTTTTTTGCCTGCTAATAAAACTATTGAGCCTTGTAAGTAGAATAAGTATGCCTACAATGATCACAATGACTACCAGTACTAAGGTCCCAATGACTCCAGGACTTGTTATCCAATTCTCAGTATCAATGGTATTGGCTTGCGCAAATAGATTTATTGGGCTGAATAACGAAAAGATGAATGTGAAAAAACAATACATTATTAAATATATTAATACCTTTTTATCTTTTTAACGATTAAATTTTTACCTTCTCAAAAATGTTAAGCCAGTTTCTAAGCCAGTAGTTAGTTCATATAAAGTTGTATTATTTAGCATATACTTAAGCTCATCTCTAATTCTGGCGAATTTGTCATGTACAGGACAGGGCTGGGCAGCATTACATTCTGCTAAACCTAATCCACATCCTTTATAAATAGCATCCCCATCAATAGCATCTACGATTTGACTTAGGTTAATCTGATCAATTTTACTCTTTTCAATTTGAAATCCTCCAGTTGGCCCCATTACTGAACTCATGATCTTATTCCTTACCAGCTGTTGGAGTATTTTAGCAGTAAACGCCAATGGCGACCCTATTTCATTAGCAATCGCCTTTAAACTTGCTCTTTTATCATCAAGAGATTGTACAGCAACATATATTGTTGCCCTGATTCCATACTCACACGCTTTAGAGAACATAACCTCTCAAATTTGTGCTTAAGGTAATATTCTTTTTTATATCGGACAAATTTATCCGATATATTTTTTATCAAGGTAACCATCTCTCTAAGTAAGGTACGATTCTATTGAAAATCATTTAGAGACACATTGTGGAGATTGAGTACTATCCCATCTTTTCATAGAAAGCCTTTGCTTTATATTCAATAACTTTAACTGGCCTATTCTTAAGATATTTACTTTTATCCTTGAGTTTGAAATAAATATAGATAAAACAGCTGCCGTAGAATATAGCAAAAATGGCAAGCTCATAGGTAGGCGTGATCATTTTCAGGGAGTTATTGGCCAGCATGCTGGCACCAAAGATTACGGCCAGGTTTCCTAAAAGGGTCATAACTTTCCAATCTTCCATGATTTGTTTAATTTTGCTAAAAGTAACAATCTGAAATATCCCACTTGTAATAATCCAGATTGCGATCAACTCCCAAAACAAATCAATAGATACAGTAATTGAAATAAGTGTTAAAATTCCTATTAGTAATTCTATGCCACCTTTTCCTATAGGTGAGAAAACACTACTTGATTTATTATTTTTATAGCTTACATACCGGATGATATTAACGAGGCCACTAATCAGTAAGAGTACGCCAAATGGAAATGCCAGGGCATGGATCGCATCACCCGGATAACACAAGGCTACCAGCCCTAATGTTATGGCACCTATTCCTCTGTATATAAGACTGCTTTTATGCTTAATAAATTGTCTTTCCAACGTCATGATCATTAGCTTTAATGTTAAACTAATTACTCTCAAGTCTTTAAGTAGAATAAAGACGCTTTTTAAAGTCGTTTGGAGTAATAACTTATTTACAATTTAGAAAGTAGTAGTCTGAGTTAAAAAGACCCATGTCATATGAAATAGATGACCTTCATCATTGAAATGACTGATCTTTTAATGAAGTACTTCCTCCAAAGAAGGTTAATGAAGAAGATCATTTGTGATGTGGAAAATTTGTCAATTAGTTAAATCTTGAAATTTACCATACAAATTAATCTGATTTGCCAAATGGAATAGCACACTGGTTTCTATAAGTTATTGACAAATGTCATTAACTTTACAGTATGGTAATAAAATCAAGGGTTTATTGGAATACCACTGCTTGGTATAGTCTGGGAGAACGAATAACCCTTGCTATTCCTCTAATGACAGATTGTAGGGCCTGAGTATCGTGGTGCATCTGAAGTTTAGTTTTAGATTCCAGTCTTTGCTTAAAACCTCTTAATAGAGAGCCTCCGCCCGTCAAATAAATTCCATTGCCATAAATGTCACCGGCAAGTTCTGGCTCACACTCTTCAAGTGCCTGGAGAATAGCATCTTCTATTTTGACTATAGTTCCATTCAGAATATCGGCTACCTCGGTATGATTTATCTGTATACTTACCGGAAGCCCGGTCATCAGATTTTTGCCTATCACGTTACATGCATCTGGAACATCATCTGGCGAATCTATAGCGGCACCTACATTGATCTTAAGTTGTTCGGCCACCTTGCTCCCAATAGACATATTATATCGCTTTCTAAAGTAATCCTGAATATCCTCGTCAAAAGTGTCTCCAGCGACTTTGATAGATTGATGGGAGACCACTCCAGAAAGGGAGATGACTACAATTTCAGTGACGCCACCACCAATATCTACCAAAAATTTACCATCGGGTTCCTGAATGTCCAGCCCCATACCAATAGCTGCGGCGATAGGTTCAAAGATCAGGTATTTCCGATGTGCTTTAAACTGCTCTAACACATCACGCAGCGCTCTGCGCTCTACTTCGGTGGTATCATAGGGAATACCTGCCACCACATTGTCAAAGCCATAAAAAAAGGAAGATCTGGCATTTAGGCTTTTGATCAGGGACTTCACCATACAATTGGCAGAATCAAAATCCATAATCACCCCACTCTTTAGTGGTTTCACAATTTTAAACTGCTCACTGGCTTTGCCCAGCATATCATAGGCTTCCTGCCCCACCGCTTTCACCGCTTTTTTATTTTTATGCAATGCAATAAAAGAGGGCTGGGAGAAAAATTGCTCTTCTTTCTCAGTAAAAATCGTATAGCTATTGCCTAAATCTATTCCCAGACTATTTCCCCTTCTTAAGCTGCTGATATTAAACATATATATGGTAATTGAAATTGAAAAACCTATCCGCTCAAATAGTGAGAACAGCAGGAAATACAATACAGTTAATGCTGATTTTATTTTAAATTATTCTCTATTTACAGTATTATTTACTTGAAGTACTTTGTACTGTCTTACGGTTCCATGTACTTCCCACTCTACGGAATCTCCTTCATGATACCCGATGAGTGCTACGCCTAATGGAGAGAATATTGAAATCTTATTGTCTTTTGGATTAACTTTACTGGGAACTACTAAAGTGATTTTAATTTCTTTTCCCAGTGTGTTTTCATATAATGTAACTTCTGAGTTCAACCCTATTACACCTTCAGGTATTTTATCGCCCGCTACGACCTTGGCTTCTTTTAATTCTTCCAGCAGTCTTGAATACGAATAACTGGATAAATTATGAGGATTATAATTGACAAATTTTGAGATCAAATCATAATCTCTTTCAGTGACTACAATCTTTTTTGACATCTTAGATATGCGTTAAATGGAATGAATTATTTTATTTAATAGGTATTGTTCTGATTTTATTTAGAGCAAGGGCAACCCCGGCGGGGATTACAATCCAGCCAGGGCGGCCCCTGGACTTGAATATCAGAATATCCTTTAGTGAAGCTTTTTTTAGAATTTATTTTACAATTCCTTTTGAAGAAAAGTGTTATTACTTTTTAAAAGAGAAGCATATTCCCATCCAATAACCACCAGTTTTCCGCTCCGTAGTTGCCCCAGATAGTAGGAGGTTTTTTTGCTGCTCAAGCCATAGCCATTCAGGATTCCTATTAAGCCTCCCTCCAATGAACCCAGGGCTTTGCCATCAATTTTTTCTAGCAAAAGCGAGGATAAAGAACCTGCTACAAAAATTTTTCCTATTCCTGAAATATCCAGGACATGAATTTTTGTAGAAGTCAAATGAGTAAAACAGGCTGAAACATGGCAAAAATCCTCATCAGAAAAGCTGCTTATTTTTCCCAATACAGAAAGGTGCTCCAATGGAGGGTGGCGGTTTTTTAGGTTTCGGATCGAAGCCTCACCTTCAGCAAGTGTATGGCACACCTCTACATGCAGGTGTATCTTCCACTTATGCTCCAGATTGTCTTTTAGAGGTACCTTGTTCATTATTAAGTTGAATATGAATATGCCTATTGATGAAGTAAAGGAAAGGCTAATTTCTCACTTCTAATATGACCTACGTCTGAAAAAATAGGTGATTAATATCATCAAAATAGCATTTGGATAAGTATAAAGCCGAGTGATATGTCACAGCCTGGAAAGTTCCCACAAGCCGTCATCAAGGTCTGTGAGGCAGGGGGTACCCCGCACAGACTTGGGTAGATTATTGTTTCAAAGGCCCTTTAAAGGATGCTTATGACTTCACTTTAATTAAGCGATTCTTGTCCAGAATGGTGATTTTTTTACGATCAATAGCAATCAAGCCTTCTTCTTTAAAGTCTGCCAGGGTTCTGATCACTGTTTCTTTCACCGTTCCGATCAGACCGGCAAGGTCCTCTCTTGTTAAAGTGACTTCGGGCAATGACTCATTCTGTTTAGAGGATTGTTCACTTACCCTCAGGAGTACTTCGGCTACCCTTTGCCTTACTGAGAAGTAAGATACCTGAAGCAGTTGTTCCTCTCTTTCCATAAGGTTGTTGGAAAGCATTTTGATAAATTTATTGGCTACACTACGGTTGCTGTAGAGAAACTTAAAGAAATCCTCCTGAGGAATCAGGCAGACTTCTGCCTCTTCCATCGCTACGGCAGTTTCGGTATAAGTTTCTTTCTCACTGAGTAAAGGCATAAATCCAAAGAAATCTCCTTCCAGAAAAATACCGGTAATGAACTCCTTACCATCTTCGGTCGTCTTGAAGGTTTTGACTCTCCCTTTGCTTAAAAAATAGAGTGCTTCTGCCTTACCCCCTTCCTGAAAAATATTCTTTTTCTTTTTGTAGGTTTTGATCTTTCTTTTTTTTGAAAGGTCTTTCAGTTCTTTGTATTCGCTGGCTTCAGTATAAAACTCATTGAGTCCATGGATATTCTTGGAGTACTCTTTTTTTAGCACTTCATTTTTACGCAGACGGCTTTCTACCGCATTGAGTAGTTCCATTTCTTCAAAAGGCTTAGTCAGATAGTCATCTGCGCCAAGGTTCATTCCCTTACGTACATCATCTTTTTCAGCCTTGGCAGTGAGAAAAATAAAAGGAATACTGGCAGTTTCCGGTTTTTTACTCAGGATATGCAGCACGCCGTAGCCATCCAGGCCGGGCATCATGATGTCGCAAATAATCAGGTCGGGCTGATGCTCAGTGGCTTTTTCTATGCCTAGCTTTCCACTTTCAGCAGTGATTACCTCATAGCTCGCCAATTCAAGGATATCAGCGGTGGTTTCTCTTACGTCAGCATTATCTTCTATCAATACTATCTTATGCATTTTCTTCCTGGTCTAAGGGTAATGTAATCGTGAAAGTTGAGCCTTGTTCTAATTTACTTTCAAAAGTGATTTCACCCCTCATAAGCTCTATGTATTTTTTTACGATGGGTAATCCTAATCCTGTGCCTTCTATGTTGGTGACATTGCGTGCCCTGAAAAACAGGTTGAACAAATTCTGCTGTTCATCTTCCGGTATGCCAATCCCCTGATCTATAATCTTCACGGTGAGCGATGTATCATTCGTATTGATAATCAGATCTACGGGTTTGTGGGGTGGAGAATATTTGAGCGCATTGGATAAAAGGTTAAGAAAAACATTTCGGGTAAACTGCTTATCCAGATTGACATGTATGGTTTCCTGATCAGAGGTGAGTCTCACTTCCTGTCCCAACTTTTGAACATGTTGCAACTCCTGAACAATGGTTTC